>JAHEAK010000638.1 GCA_024642805.1 Kofleriaceae bacterium
AATGAGCGAGGAGTGGTCGGTCTTAAGATTGTGGCAGATGCCCGGGTACACGCAGCTCGGCTTGCGGCAGGCTGCTTCGATCTCGGGGCTCTTGCAGCCAAGACGGTACATGTTGGCCGTCGGGCCGCCGAGGTCGGAGACGACACCGCGAAAGCCGGGTTGCTTGTCGCGCATGACCTCGAGCTCACGCAGAATGGATTTTTGCGAGCGGCTTTGAATGATGCGTCCCTCGTGCTCGGTGATCGAGCAGAAGGTGCAGCCACCGAAACAGCCGCGCATGATGGTCACCGAATTTTGGATCATCACGTAGGCCGGAATGTCCTCGTGGTAGCTTGGATGAGGCACCCGGGCATAGGGCAGCTCGTAGAGACCATCCATGTCCGCGCTGGTGAGTGGGATCGGAGGCGGGTTGATCCACAGGAAGCGGCCATCGTGCTCTTGTGCCAGGGCTCGCGCGTTTCCGGGATTGGACTCAAGGTGCAAGATGCGCGATGCGTGCGCGTAGAGAACTTTGTCCTGCGCGACGCTCGCGAAGCTGGGCAGCTGAATGACCTGTCGACTTCGCTCGACCGGAGCGCTCTTCTTGAGCGGCACGAGCGTCGCTTCCGCTGGTGCTGTCGCTTGGCTGGCACACTCGAGGTCGGTGCGCTGGTAGGGATTGATGGGCGCCTGCACGTGACCAGGAGCATCGATGAGCGTGGAGTCGATGATCCCGAAGTCTTCGGGGAGGGCCGTGCGCGCGATCGCGGTTCCGCGCAAATCGACGATGTCGCGAATCGCCTCTCCCGCGTGCAAGCGATGACACAGCTCGACCAGAGCGCGCTCGGCATTGCCATAGAGCAGGATGTCAGCCTTGGCATCGAAGAGGATCGATCGCCTGACCTTGTTGGACCAGTAGTCGTAGTGAGCAAGACGGCGCAGGCTGGCCTCGATGCCGCCAATGACGATGCCCACGCCCTTGAAAGCCTGGCGGCAGCGATTGGCGTACATCAGGACCGCCCGATCGGGGCGCATGCCGCCGCGACCTCCTGGTGTGTAGGCGTCGTCGTTGCGGACCTTGTGATCGCTGGTGTAGCGATTGACCATCGAGTCCATGTTGCCGGCGGTCACCCCGAAGAAGAGGCGAGGTCGCCCGAGCACGGCGAAGGCACTTTCGTCGTCCCAGGCTGGCTGGGCGATGATGCCTACCCGAAAGCCCTGCGCTTCGAGAAGCCGGCCGATGATGGCCATGCCGAAACTGGGATGGTCGACATAGGCATCGCCGGTGACGATGATGACGTCGCACTCGTCCCAACCGAGCGCGTCCATCTCCGCCCGTGTGGTCGGTAAGAAGGCGGCCGGCTCCTGCGCGGCACGTGGCTTGGCCCTGGCAAAGATACTGCCGCGCTCATCGAGCATGCTATGGCCAACACCAGCGGACACCCGGGCCTCATAGCATAGCCGACTAGCGGATGGAGTGAATATTCTCTTCCCAGCGAGAGCCCGCGAAGGGCTCAATCGTGAACTCGGCGCGCAGTTCCTGGTAGTTGTCTAGGCACCGGAAGTTGACGCTGAAGCCCTCGGGGTGTGAGCGCGGAACGTAGTAGGGGTGGATGCCACAATGGCTGCAGAAGAGGTGCTTGGCCACACCGGTACCGAAGTGGTACTCGCTGAGGCTGCCCTGTCCTCGGAGCAAGCGAAACTGCTCGGCCTCTACGATGAGATGCAGATTGCCCTTCTTGCTGCACATGCTGCAGTCGCACTCGAGGAGCACACGAGCCTCGGTTTCCACCTCAAATCGAATTCGCCCGCAGTGGCATCCGCCTTCAAACATGGTCGGAAGCTAGCACGGCCAATTGAGACCGCGAGCCTCGCGTGCCAAGCTAGGCGCGTGAGTGAGGAAGTGCGCAGCTTTGCCAGTGTGAGTCGAGTGCATGCTCGCCTGCGCAAGCTCTTGGAACCGGCGCTCAATGCCAGGCCCTTCTGGATCCGCGCCGAGCTCAGCTCGGTGAGTCAGGGCGGCGGCCGTCTGTATTGCGATCTGGTCGAGCTGCGCAACGGCAAGGTGGCCGCCAAGCTGCGCTGCACGATTTGGCCGCGCGAGCTGGCCGCGATTCGCGCGCGCCTGGAGAGTGCAGGTCTCCACGAGATCCTCGCCGACGGCAACGAGGTCGGCCTGTGTTGTCACATTCAGTATCACGAGCTTTACGGCATGTCGGTAACCGCCGTCGACATCGACCCCAGTGAGTCCCTCGGTGCGCTCGAGCGCAAGCGACAAGAAATCGTCGAGCGACTCCGGCGCGAGGGCCTGCTGACAAAGAATGCCGCGCTGCCCGTACCTGCGCTGCCTGCGCGCGTCGGACTCATCGCCAGCCGAGACACCGCCGGCTATCAAGATTTCGTTTCCACCATCACGCGGGCTGGCTACGGCATCCACATCCTGGCGGCCGACGCCCGAGTCGAGGGCGCGGATACCGAGCGTTCCATCTTGCGCGCCTTGCAAGCTCTCGCGCGTCTGGATCTCGACCTGGTGGTCATCCTGCGCGGTGGCGGCTCGCGAATCAGTCTCTCGTACATGGACAACGAAGCGATCGCACGCGCCATCGCCGACTTTCAGTTGCCGGTTTGGACCGCGATTGGTCACGAGATCGATACCAGCGTGCTCGACGCGGTCGCACACACGAGTTTCAAGACGCCCACGGCGGTTGCCGAGAACCTGGTGGCTCGCTATGTCGAAGCCGACGAGCGTCTGCGCAACGCGCGCCTGGAGCTGCGTCGGCGGGCCAACTTGCGCTTGCGCCCCGAGCGCGAGCGCGTGGATGGCTCCGGACCGCTCCTGGTATCGATGGCAAGGCGCCTTGTGCGTGAGTCGCGCACGCAAAGCGATCATCGAGCCCGAAGCTTTCGCCTGCTCCTGCAGCGACGAGTCGGTCACGAGCGCGCGGGCCTTGCACGCTCGCGATCGGAGTTGCGCGCCTTGGCCAAGCGGCGCACCGCCATGCAGGGCGCGGTCATCGAGCAGCATCGCAAGAGTCTGCACAAGACCATCGCCCGAGCCCTGGAGGCGCGCCGCAAAGGACGCGATCGCCTCAGAGAGCGTCTGCTCTCGCCGCTGGCGCTCAACCGCATTCGCAGCGAGAGGCAGCGCAACGCGGCCTGGACTCAGATCTTGCGCGCGGGCGATCCGGCCCGCAACCTCGAGCGCGGCTACGCCCTGGTCTACAACCAGGAGGGCGTCATTCAGCGCACGGTATCAGGCCTCGACAAGGGCACACGCATCCACACCCGACTTGCCGACGGAGTCGTGCACAGCACGGTGGATTCCTCGGAGTCATCGGAGTAAGTTTTGCCGGCGATGAGCAAGAAGAATCCGAGCTACGAAGACAAGGTCGCCGAGCTGGAAGCGATCTTGCGGCGCCTCGACGATGCCGAGACACCCATCGACACCTTGGCCGAAGACGTCAAGAAGGGCGCCGCTCTCATCAAAGAACTCGATCACAAGCTTCGCGATGTCGAAGCCCAGGTCA
>JAHEAK010000639.1 GCA_024642805.1 Kofleriaceae bacterium
TGTTGGCGTTGGCACCGAGAACCTTGGCAGCCTCCATGGCAAGCTCAGGGCCCTCGAGGTCAATGGAGGGAAGCTCACCCTCGTCGGTGATGGCCTCGCGGGGCAGGGCTTTCCACTCGCATGCAGCGGAGCTTGGGTTGCGACCACACTCTTGGATGAACTTGACCGCTTTGCCTTCGTCGCTGTCAGGCCAGGTGGTCTCGTCGAATCCTTCGAGTCCTGGTGGCATCCAGAACTTGTGTTTGAACTTCTGGTACTCGTTGGTGGTGATAGCGGTCCAGGCGCTGTCTTCGCCGACCAGACGATCGATCCAGTCGGTAGACCAGCGACCATCGCCGATGCGGTGACAGCGAGTACAGGCAGCAGCCTCAGGGCTCACCAGCGTCTTGGGCATGGTCCAGCCTTGACCGGCTTCGTCGATCAGCGTGTAAGGAGCGTCGTTGAAACCAAGAGCAAAGTCCTCGTCCTCGCCCATGCGGGGGATGACTTGGTCGCCGTTCTTGTCGAGCGCGCCGTCGATCCATGGAGAGTGAATGAATGCATCAGCGTCGTGGCAGCGAGCGCACTGGATGCCGCTACCCAGACCGCCCTGGATGCCGCTCCAGATCGACGTGGTGGTTTGTGGCGAGGCAGGGGTGTCCTTGCGGTCGCCGGGGTGAGAGACGTGCGTGCCGTCGGTGCGGCTGAAGAGAGCGTTTTGGAAGAAGCAGGACTTGCCGGTGTATGGGTTGGTGCCCACCATCGCGATGTCGTTGTACTCGCCGAGCTCCTCTTTTGCCTTGCGGCACAGAAGCACCCAGTGCGTACCTTGATCGTTGGAGGCGCTGGTTACGCGAGGTCCGTTGTTCTGACCGTCAACAGCGTTGCCCTCACAGAGCGAGTAGATGTACTCGGGGTTGTCACAGACGCCGACCGTGTCGGAAGGAAAGCTGACGCTGCCATCATCGGCGGTGACCGTGGTTGGGATCGGCGTGGCGTCGAGACAGTTGAAGGTCTCGTAGTCGCCATCGCTGATCTTCTTGAAGAATGGAATCTCACCCATCTCGGCGACGCAGGCATCGGCGTAGGCCTCGACGCTGCGAATCTCCTGGGCGTTGGGGTCATCGGCTTTGCCGTTGTCGACGGTCTTGTCGAGAGCGCGGTTGGGATCGAACTCGCGCTGCACGACCACCTTGGTGTCGGTGACCAGACAGACGTCAATGAAGGGGAAGCCCTGAGCGAGCAGAGCGAGCATCTCGGGGGTTGGTTCGTTCTCGAGCCAGTCCTCGGTGTAGAAGCTGTCAAAGACCGAGGCTTCCACGACCGGGCCCTCGAAAGCGCCCGATGGGTGCTTGAGGCCGTCGATCTGCGGAATGCTGGCCGCATCCGTCGCACAATCCAGCTCGCCGGCCGCGCCATAGCGCAGACGCGCGTGCAGCCGCTCACCAGGCTTGAGCCCCCGGTTCACGGTCACCAGGATGCGGGAGGTGGCCTGATCGAACTCGAGGTCCACGTCCAGTCCCGGCTTGCTGTCGCCGCAAGCGCCAAGCGAAGTAAAGAGGCCAGCTAAGACCACGCTGGAGAGGAGGGTTGATGTGCTGATGTGTTTCATAGGCGTTGGGAGTGGGGGTTCGACCACTTGCTAGAGCGATATCTGTGCCAGGTATGCAAACCTGGGTTGGCAATTTTTGCGGCCGTATCTAGCTGTTTTTATTGCGCACTTTGATCTGCTACTGGGGTCACACGACCGATCGCAACTCGATCGACCTGGGCATCGCGGACCCTGGCCAGCGCACTAGCCGGCAAGCACGCACCTCATACGGCGTACGAAGACGGGCCCCTGGAGCTGGTCTGCCAGGGCCCCTCACGCTGGTCTGCGAGGGCCGCACAGCGGGCGGGCCGCGTCGATCATATAGGTGCGCTGCGAGTACACTGGCGCGCCTATGAGCGACTTTGATTTTACTCCGCTTCTGCCCCTTGGCGAGGACGCCACGCCCTACACCAAGCTCAGCTCCGACCATGTCTCCAGCTTCGAGGCGGCCGGCGAGCGCTTTGTGAAGATCGCGCCCGAGGGGATCACACTGCTAACCGAAGCGGCGATGAAGGACATCGCTCACTACTTGCGACCTGGTCACCTGCAACAACTGGCCAACATACTCTCCGACCCGGAGGCCTCGTCCAACGATCGCTTCGTGGCCCTCGACCTGCTCAAGAACGCCAACATCGCCGCCGGTGGCACCCTGCCCATGTGTCAGGACACGGGCACCGCCATCGTCATGGGCAAAAAGGGCGGCCATGTCTTCACGGGCGGCGGTGATGAAGCAGCCATCGCCCGCGGTGTGTTCAACATCTATCAAAGCTCGAACCTGCGCTACTCGCAGCTAGCGCCGCTCACGATGTTCGATGAGAAGAACACCGGCAACAACTTGCCGGCGCAGATCGAGCTCTTTGCCGACGAGGGCTCGGCCTATAAGTTCCTGTTCATGGCCAAGGGCGGCGGCTCGGCCAACAAGAGCTACCTCTACCAGGAGACCAAGGCGCTGCTCAATCCCAAGTCGTTGATGAGCTTTCTCGACGACAAGCTGCGCTCGCTCGGTACGGCGGCCTGCCCGCCCTACCACCTGGGCATCGTCATTGGTGGCACCTCGGCGGAGTACGCGCTCAAGACCGCCAAGCTGGCTTCGGCGCGCTATCTCGACGACTTGCCAAGTGAAGGCACGATGAAAGGCCATGGCTTTCGCGATCTCGAGTGGGAAAGCAAAATTCTTACATTGGCGCAGGAAACCAGCATTGGCGCGCAATTTGGCGGCAAGTACTTCTGTCACGACGTGCGCGTCATTCGCCTGCCTCGTCATGGTGCTTCCTGCCCGGTTGCCATCGCCGTGTCCTGCTCGGCCGATCGCCAAGCCAAGGGCAAGATCACCGAGTCGGGCATCTACATCGAGACCCTCGAAAAAGATCCAGCCAAGTACCTGCCGCATGTCACCAGTGACGAGCTTGGCGGCCCGGTGGTCAAGGTCGATCTCAATCGCCCAATGTCTGAGATCCGCGCCGAGCTTGGCAAGTATCCCATCAAGACGCGCCTCTCGCTAACGGGCACCCTGGTGGTCGCGCGCGACATCGCCCACGCCAAGCTTCTCGAGCGCGTCGAGGCCGGCCAGGGCTTGCCGCAGTACATTAAAGATCACATCGTGTACTACGCGGGCCCGGCCAAGACACCTGCTGGCTACGCATCGGGCTCCTTTGGGCCGACCACCGCCGGTCGCATGGATGCCTACGTCGATCGCTTTCAGGCCGAGGGCGGCAGCATGGTCATGCTCGCCAAGGGCAATCGCTCCAAGGCGGTCACCGATGCCTGCAAGAAGCATGGGGGCTTCTACCTGGGTTCGATCGGTGGGCCGGCCGCGCGTCTGGCCAAGGACTGCATCCGCAAGGTCGAGGTGCTCGAATACGAGGAGCTTGGCATGGAAGCGGTCTGGAAGATCGAGGTCGAGGACTTTCCCGCCTTCATCATCGTCGATGACA
>JAHEAK010000071.1 GCA_024642805.1 Kofleriaceae bacterium
CCAGGACCGGGCAACCAAGACCGGGCGACCAGGACCGGGCGACCACGACCTCTTGCTGCCCCGACCCGTCTGCCCTTGCCCGCCCCCCTACATCGGTCCCGTGGCCAGCCCCGTAGCTCGGCCCGCCAGGGAAGCCCGGCGACGGACCAGAGCTAGGAGTCCACCACCCGCACGCCGAGCTTGTCATCGGCGGCCAAGAGGGCCTCGCCGCGCAGCCATCGCAGCGCCCGCTCGCCAATGACTTCGTAGCGCCAGCCTCGCAAGAGTTTGCACTCCTCCGCTCCTTTGCCCTTGCCAAGCGAGTGCAGCACCAGGGCCTCGGCGTCTGCCTTGGCGGCAATCGACTTGGGTGGGATACCGATTTCCGTTGCCCGACCAGCAACCAAGGCGGTGATGACGCTGGCCTGAGCCTGGCGAGCCGAGTCCAGGCTTGGCGGGATGGCCTGGACTTCGGTTGCCCGCAATCGGCCGCTAGCAATCGCGTCGACGATGGCCTGGCCGTACTGGCGCACCATGTTCCCTCCGATTCCCTTTAGCTTCTTGAGCTCGTCCTGGCTCTTGGTGTTCTTTCGACACGCTTCGATGGCCGCCACGTCGGGGATGATCCAGGAGGGCGGCAGATTGTCCCGCAAGGCCAGCTCTTCGCGCCATGCCGCCAGCTCTTTGAGAGCGGCCAAGGCACTGCCTCGTAGACTGTTGGCGCCGCCGATGTTGCGAAAGGCTTCGTCGGCGGGCAGTCGAGTGGCGGCCCCCTCCGAGAGGGCAACACTCTCCTCTTGTGCCCAGGCGCGCCGCTGACTTTTGTCGAGGCTTGCCCGCAGGTGATCCCAGATGGGCAAGAGGTAGCGCACGTCGTCGAGGGCGTACTTCAGCTGCTTGTCGCTCAAGGGTCGCCGCATCCAATTGGTGAACTGCGGCCCCTTGTCGAGTGTCTTGCCGAGAACTTGATTGACGAGATTGGCGTAGCCGATTTGCTCGGCGATACCTGCAAAGGCAGCGGCGATCTGGGTGTCGATGAAGGAGCCGGCTTTGACCTGATAACGCGTGCCCAAGAGACTCAGATCCTGCTTGGCGCCATGAGCCACAAGCAGCACGGCGTCGGAGGCGACCTGCTCAAAGACCGGTCCAAGCTCGGTATCGACGCCGTCGATGAGCGCCATGCACTGCTTGCCGCCTTCTTCCCAGCACAGCTGAACCAAGGCCAGGTCGGGTATGTATCGGTCGGCTGACATGAACTCGAGGTCCATGGCGAAACGGCCGCTCTGGGCTATGCGCGCAGCAATCTCAGCGATTGCGCTCGCGTCACGAACGAGCTCTGTGTCTTCGCGATTACTCAAGGCCTTGCCCCGTACCATACCCCCCTTTGCCGCACAAAATCGCGCTTCAGGGCTCGAACTGTGGACCAGGCGCGGTGCTATATTGCGCCGCGATGAGCACCGATAGTTTCAAGAGCAAAGCCAACATTTCTCTTTCAGGTGGAGATACCGAAATCTACCGTCTCGATGCACTCAGCCGAGCTGGCATTGGCGACGTCGATACCCTGCCCTTCTCCCTCAAGGTTCTGCTCGAGAACCTCTTGCGAGCCGAGGACGGCAAGACGGTCAGCAAGTCAGACATCGAAGCTCTCGCCGCGTGGAATCCGAAGGAAGAGCCCAGCACCGAGATCGCCTTTCGCCCTGCACGCGTCGTCTTGCAGGACTTCACCGGGGTGCCTGCCGTCGTCGATCTGGCTGCCATGCGTGAGGCCTACGCCGAGCTCGGAGGCGTCGCCGCCAAGATGAACCCGATCCGCCCAGCGGATCTCGTCATCGACCACTCCGTGCAGGTCGATCACTACGGCGAAAAGAGCTCCTTCGACGAGAACGTCGCCATCGAATACGAGCGCAACCAGGAGCGCTATCAGTTCCTGCGTTGGGGCCAGCAAGCCTTTCAGGATCTGCAAGTCGTGCCTCCCGGAACCGGCATTGTCCACCAGGTCAATCTCGAGTACCTCGCCAAGGTGGTCGTGGTTCGCGAGGAAGATGGCGTGCGTCGCGCCTACCCCGACACCCTGGTCGGGACCGATTCTCACACCACGATGATCAACGGCCTGGCCGTGCTCGGTTGGGGCGTCGGCGGCATCGAGGCCGAGGCGGCCATGCTCGGCCAGCCCATCACCATGCTCATCCCGCAGGTGGTTGGCTTCAAGCTCACTGGCACCTTGCCAAAGGTCGCAACCGCAACCGACCTGGTGCTAACCGTGACCGAGATGCTGCGCAAGCACGGTGTGGTCGGCAAGTTCGTCGAGTTCTACGGCCCTGGCATGGACGCGCTCAGCCTGCCCGATCGCGCGACCCTGGCCAACATGGCTCCCGAATACGGCGCCACCATGGGCTTCGTGCCTGCCGACAGGGAAACTCTTAACTTCATGCGCGCCAGCGGCCGTTCCGACGCGCAGGTGGCAGACACCGAGGCCTATCTCAAGGCCCAGGGTCTGTTCCGCACCGCCGAGTCGCCCGAGCCGCGCTTCACCTCGACCCTGTCCCTGGATCTGGGCACCGTGGTACCAAGCCTGGCTGGCCCCAAGCGCCCACAAGATCGCATCGCTCTCACTGACATGCAGCGCTCCTGGCGCCGCAGCCTGGTCGGCATTCTTGGCGACAAGGTCAAGGGCGTCGACACCCAGGCCTTCGTGGATGAGACTTCACGCAAGGCCACTGACAAGGACGGCCTACTCGCACAATCGGTTGCCATCGAGACCGACAAAGGCAAGTTCAACCTGCCACATGGCGCGGTCGTCATCGGCGCCATCACCAGCTGTACCAATACCTCCAACCCGGCCGTCATGCTGGCTGCTGGTCTGGTTGCCAAGAAAGCCGCCGCGCTCGGCCTCAAGGCCCAGCCCTGGGTCAAAACCAGCCTGGCTCCCGGCTCGCAAGTAGTCACCGAATACCTCAACGACGCCGGCCTCATGGAGTCCTTCGAGAAGGTCGGCTTCTTCTTGGTCGGCTACGGCTGCACCACCTGCATCGGCAACTCGGGCCCCCTGCACCCCTCGATCGCAAAAGCGGCCAAGGAGCAGGGCATCGTCCTGGCCTCTGTGCTGTCTGGAAATCGCAACTTCGAGGGCCGAGTCTCGCCCAGCACCCTGGTCAACTACCTGGCTTCGCCACCACTGGTGGTCGCGTACTCCTTGGCAGGCACCGTCGACATCAACTTCGATGAGCAACCCATTGGCAAAGGCACTGGTGGCAAGGACGTCTTCCTGCGCGACATCTGGCCAAGCCCCGAAGAGGTCAATGCGGTGGTCGGCAAGTCCGTGCGTCGCGAGATGTTCGAGAGCCGCTACGCTGACGTCTTCAAAGGCGACAGCCAGTGGCGCGACCTGTCGATTCCTGAAGGTGCGGTCTTTGCTTGGGACGACGCCTCGACCTACATCCGCAAGCCACCCTTCTTCGAAGGTCTCAAAGGCGCCATCAAGCCATTGGCCGACATCGTTGGCGCTCGTTGCTTGCTCAAGCTCGGCAACTCGGTAACGACGGATCACATCTCACCCGCAGGCTCCATTGCCCCCGACAGCGCTGCCGGCAAGTACCTTCAGGAGCACGGCGTCGCCATTCGCGACTTCAACTCCTACGGCAGCCGCCGTGGCAATCACGAGGTCATGATGCGCGGCACCTTTGCCAACATCCGCCTGCGCAACCAGCTCGCCCCCGGCACCGAGGGCGCGTGGACCCTTCATCAGCCAAGTGGCGAGAAGCTGACCATTTTCGACGCCTCCGTGAAGTATCAGGCCGACAAGGTGCCTCTGGTGGTATTGGCTGGAACCGAATACGGCACGGGCTCATCACGCGACTGGGCGGCCAAAGGCACGATGCTCCTCGGTGTGAACGCGGTCATCGCGCAAAGCTATGAGCGCATCCACCGCTCCAACCTCGTCGGCATGGGCGTCCTGCCGCTGCAATTTAAGGATGGCGAAGGCGCGGAGAGTCTCGGCCTCACCGGTACCGAAGAGTTCCGCATCACAGGCATCGCAGACGGGCTTGCACCCGGCAAGATGCTCGACGTGCAGGCTGGCGACAAGAAGTTCCAGGTTGTGTGCCGCGTGGACACACCTCAAGAGCTTGAGTACGTGCGTGCCGGTGGCATCTTGCAGTACGTGCTTCGGCAGATGGCCAAGTAGTTTCGTCCAGAACTATTTCGGAGATTGAGGGGGTCGGGAGCAATTTGCTAGAATCGATAGCAGTGCCCTTCCGACCTCCGACCCCTCTCTTCGCCATCGGCCTCTTGGTTGGCGCGTGCACGGGCAGCGTCTCCCTTCCCGGTGACCCGCAGGGCGAGTGCGAGCTCGCACAAGTTCCCTCGGCTCCATCCATCGTGACACCGGCGGGTGGCGAGCTAAAGCAACCCGGCGAGCTCATCCGATTCGAGGCCAGCCCTGCGGCGCCCCTCTCAGCGGAGACGCGCGAGGCGGAGTTCGAGCTCTTCCTCCTGGCTGGCGATCAGCCGACCACGAAGATCTGGACCGGCAGCCTGCAAACCTCCGGGGCGACGCTTGCGGTCAACCTCGACGAGGGCAGCTTCGAGGCTGGCTTCTCGACACTCGACGCCTGGCAGAGCTATGCGGTGCGCTCCCGCGTGCGCGAGGGCGGCGCCGCTTGCCAGTTTAGCGAGTGGTCCGGATATCAGGACTTCCGTTTGGATGACGGCTCCGAGGCCCTCTTCAACGAAGACGAGATTCGCGACCTCGAGATCACGCTCTCGCCTGAGAGCTTCAGCGCCATCAGTGCCGAAGCGCTGCCACCTGGCTGCGTGCCCTACTCGCGAAACTACTATCCTGGCAGCGTGACCTTCGATGGCGTTACCTACGACAACGCCGGCGTGCGCACCAAGGGCGGCTGCGGCTCTTCTCGCGACCTGAGCGGCAAAGCCTCTTTCAAGATCAACCTGAGCGATTTTGGCGACGGCTCGTCATGCCCCGTGACTCGCAGAGCTCGCGGCCTCAAACACCTCACCGTCAACAATCAAGTCCAGGATGGCTCGGCGACCCACGAGCGCCTTGCCTACCAGCTCTACGACTTGGTTGGCGTTCCCGTGCCGCGTCGCGCTCCGATTCGCGTGTTCGTCAACAACCTCGGCAATCCTGGAGTTGGTCCCGAGCTTTGGGGCTTGTACCTGAACCTCGAGAGCATCGACCGCCGCTTCTTAGAGCGACGCTACGAGGGAACGGCCGCCGAGGGCATGCTCTACGAAGGCACCTACTTCTGTGATCTGACCCCGGAGAACAAGCCTGCTGACGAAAATGGTCCAGAGACCTGCTTCTCGAAGAAGTTCGACGTGGATTGCTCGGAGCCGGCCCTAGGCGGCGACCCCTTCACCTACGCGCCGCTTATTAGCTTCATCGATCAGATTGCCGCGCTGCCAAACGGTGGCTTCTATCCCGCCATCACCAACTTCGTCGACTTTGATGCCTACCTCAGTGAGTGGGCCGCCGAGACGATCATGAATCACTGGGACGGGGCCATCTTCGACATTCGCAACAACTACCGCGTCTATCACGACCCTGCAGCGAACAAGTGGGTCGTCATTCCGACCGGCATGGATCAGAGCTGGAACGAGGGCCAGCGGCCCATCGATCCGTGGGTACCCGCCAACATCATCGCGCGCAGGTGCCTGGAAGAGAAAGCCTGCGAAGACGCCTTTGCAGCCCGGCTCAAAGAGGTGCTGACCATCTTCGAGAATGCCAACTTCCCTGCTCGCGCCGAGGCCATCCGCACACAGATTGCCGCCGAGGTCGCCGCGGATCCGCGCAGAGAGAGCGGCGACTTCTCAGGACGAGTCGATGCGACGATCAACTTCATCAGCAATCGACCGGCGCAGATCAACGCCTGGCTGGCACAGCACGGCTACTAGCTAGTTTCCATCCCAAAAAGGATGGAAACGGGAGCCCGAACAGCCGTTCGGGCAAAGACACGAGACTCTTGGTGTCATCATCTCAACAGCTAGGCTTGAGTCTCGCCGGTTTCCGGAAAGGATCATGCAGTCAGTGATGAGGTTTGATGGCCCGGTTGACAAACAAATCTTGTGACCATAGTGGGTTTCGCGACCGCCTTTGCGAATCACATCGGTGTGGGATTCAAAGATTGAGACGACTTCTCCGTTGCAGGTACTGACTCATCTGCAAAGACTCGACACTCCGTCTGATCTACGACCTGCAGTGCAAGTTCAATTATATCTTGCATCGAGTCCGCCAAAGCTGGCGCCGCCGGATGCTTGCGAAGCTTCAACGCCATCATGCTGCGACGTGCGTAGCCGATTGTCTTTTTCGTCAACTTGACGAGATCGCGATAGAGCGGGACTCGTTGCTTCTGTCTTTTCGCATTTTGAATGGCCCAGGCTCTGCGCTTAGCACGCCTGCAATGGTTGGAATACGCCACCGAAACCAGCTTTGAGGCTTTTTGAGCTGGCGAGTTAGCTCGCGCACGCAATCCCAAATTAGGGATGAATCGGTCGGATCATGGATATTCGTTTTCACCACTGTGCAGTCAGCACGAACGCGCGTGCCGTCTTCAACGCCGAGTTCTTGAGCACGATGATGCGGTGGACTGCTTCCCCCAACGCTCGAAGCAGAGGTAGTTGTCGTTGTAGAAATTGACGCATCGGGCTCGGTCCTTTCGTTTTTGGTTTAGTCACCAGATTGAACCGATGTCCCCGATGCTTTTATTTCCGGAACCTATATCTTCTCAGGCAATCGGCGCTGCCAGGGCCTGCGCTGTGAGCGGAGAGGGACCCGTGAGCAGCCACGCACATTGAGTACTCGCTAGGCATCCAGCGCGAGGCTCGGGTAGCGTCGAGTTGCCGGTGCGCACAGAGAACTCGAATTTGTCGTAGCCGGTTCGACCGAAAAGCGATCAAATCTCTGACACTTTAGCTTCTGTGGGACGCGTACTAGCTAGCTAGTTCTTGTTGGCGGGCGATTGACTGCCAGGTAGCGTCTCGAGCCAGCTATCCATCTCCTCGAGATGGTGCTCGATCTCGCGATGTTCCACTGGCTGGGCCTCGGCGAGCGCGGCAGCGGCCTCGGCGCGGATGGCCTTGGCTCGGCCAACGCCCTCGGCATCGCCCTCTTGGGCGTCGAGTTTGGCGAGGTCGAAGTTGGTGTTCCAGCGAGCGACTCGATTGTCATCGCCCGTCGCTCGGGCTACCGCTTCGAGCAAGAGATCTCTGGCTGCCTTACGATCGCCGGCCTCGATGCGAAGCGCAGCGCGTATGCGGCGAACGTTGACGGCGTTTTCATCGCCAGCGCCGGGAATCTCATCGTAGATCGCTTGCGCGCTCAAGGCGCTGGTCTCCGCCACCGCGTTGTTGCCGAGAAGATGACTCAACCTGGCTATGACCGCGAAGCTGCCCGCGACATCCAGGTGCTTTGGGCCCAAGAGCTCCAGTCGCATCTCCAGGACTTTTTGGTAGTCCTTCAGCGCACCGGGCACATCGCCACGAGCCTCGCGCAAGGCGGCCCGCTCCTCGAGGAGGTAGACCATTTGCAGCCGTCCCGCTTCACCCTGGGTGGTGGCAGCGGCCAGCCCGACATCGACCTCCTTTTCGGCCTTGTCGTAGCCGTCCTTGGTGCCGAGCGACATATAGACGTTGATCACGGAGCTGCGTGCTTGATTGGTGAGGGGGTGATCTTCACCAAGGTTCTTGCGCCGCAGACTCATCGTCAAATCGGCGTAGCGCAGGGCTTCTGACATGTCTCCCGTGCGAGCGGCAACCTGGGCCAACTGCTCGTACGCATATGCCAGATTGACGTGCTCCTCGCCGAGGGTGACCTTCCAGATGCGAACCACCTCGTCGTAGTGAGTCTTTGCCCGATCATAATCGCCGAGCTGCATGTCGAGATCGCCGAGATTCTTGTGCGCGTAGGCAACCTGCGGGTGGTCGGGGCCGTAGTCCTTCAGCATGATCTGAAGTGCTTCTTCGAAGGCCTCTCTCGCAGGCTCGATCTCACCTCGATACCAGCGAGCGAGCCCGAAGTTGGCAATCGCCGGCGCCAGCGCGTAGTTGCCCTTGGCCCCGATCTTCCGCTGAAGTTCGAGCGCCTTCTGATAGGCGCCATAGGCCTCCTCATAACGCCCCTTGGCCAGATAGACCCCGCCCAGCGAGTTTTGCAAGCGCGCCTGCAAGCCCAACTCGTCGGGAACTCGCTGCGCGCTGGTCAACGCGGCGGTCTCGATCGAGAGAGCATCATCGTACTTGGCCTGTGCGACTTGCAGATCCAGGAGGTGCGTCCACACTTGCGCCAACCCAACATCGTCCTGGGCGGCTGCCATGGCTCCTGCAGCCAAGCGTAAGACTTTTTCTGCCTCCTTGGGATTGCCAAGGGTCTGTTGCACCTGACCGAGCAAGAGCAAGACTTTGCCCTGCAGCGGGGCGTAGCCCAGAGCGCTTACCGGCACCTGCAGGGCCTTGACCGCATCCAGGGCCTCCTGGTGGTTGCCGCGGAAATCCAGATCCTTGGCTTCCTTATAGGCCGCGTCGAGCTGATTGAGTTTCTCGAGATCTTCGGGAGCCGTCGGCAGCGGATTGCGAGTGGAGAGATATTCAGGGTCGCTGCAATAGGCGACCGCATCGAGATCATCAACCGCTCGCGGCGCGCCTCGCACGACGTTCTCGTTTGGTGCCGAACTAAAGAGTGCCAGAACACCGGAGAAAGCCAAGAGTCGGCGATCAAAGCAGGGTATCGATAAGTTCGAGAACTGCGCGGCGGTATCGCCTCGCTCGCTCGTCGTCAGGCAGCTCTGCTCGCGAAGGCGTCGCCAGTCGACTGCATAGCGATCGAGCTCGCCATCAATGCGCTGCCAGATCTCTTCGGCGCCGTCAGCGTGGCTGGCCAGGAAAGCCTGATGGATGGCCGCGCGCTTCTCCGGGTTCCAAACGCTTTCGACGGCGGCTCCGAGGTCTCGACAGGGCTGCGCCTTGGCGTCTTGCTTGCTGGCCAGGGCCAAGGCGGCGGCGGCGGCCACCGCGACACCGCCCGCACCGAGGGCCAGGCGACGACGCAGCTGCCAGGGATCCTTGGCAAGGGCCGCGAGCAGCTCTTCCATCGAGGCATAGCGCTCCTCTGGCGTCGTGCTCAGACCTCGCGTCAAGACCGCTCGCAGCCACGAGGGCCCTTCGATGCCTTTAGGCGGGCTCTGCAAGCGACCACTGTTGACGTTCTGGACCAATGCCTCGTACGAGGGCGCACTGTAGGGAGTCTTCTGATACAGCGCTTCCCAGAGAGTCACACAAAAACTAAATTGATCGGCGCGGTGATCGGTCACCTTGCCGCTGTGCTGCTCAGGCGCCATGTACAGCGGCGTTCCCATGACCGTGCCGACCATGGTCAGCGCCGCATTGGGTGACACGCGCGGCGACGTCTCGTCCACGATCACCTCCTCGAGCTGGTCCTTGCCAAGGGGTGTGACCAGGCCAAAGTCCGAGACCCGCACACGACCATCCTTACCGACCAGGACGTTGTCGGGCTTGAAGTCGCGATGCACCATGCCAGCCGCATGGGCTGCTGCCAGGCCCTGCCCAGCCTCGCGCATGACGCGCAGAATCTCCTGTCGATCGGGTTTCTTCTGCGAAAGCCAGGAACGCAGCGTGAGACCGTCGACGTACTCCATGGCCACGAAGAGACGCGCACCAAAGTCGCCGACCTCGTGCACCGCGACGACGTTGGGATGGCTGAGCTTGGCCATTGCTCGTGCCTCGCGCTCCAGTCGCTCACGGTGCGTGCCGCTGATGCCCTCGTGCAACATCTTGATGGCGACCTTGCGATCGAGAGTCGGATCGTAGGCGGCGTAGACCACACCCATGCCGCCCGCTCCCAGCTCACCGCTCACCACGAAGCGCGCGATACGGCTGCCGCTGACCAGGTGCTTACCGCGCTCGACCTTGCGCGCGGACATACCCGAACCAGCGGCAAGCTCGGTTCGCGCCGAAGGCAGCGCGTTGGGATCTGCCAGAGCGGTGGCGTCGAGCGCCGCGTTGGGAGGCTTGGCTGCTAGCGACGAAGGCAATGCGGTCGGCGCATCGGCGACCGAGATGGGTGTGTGCCCGGCCAGCGCGGGATCCCCATCAAGCATGGTCGAGGACGAGGAGATCGTAGCGCCGCCGGCAACGGCGCCGAGAACGGTGTCGTCGAGACCTTCGGCAGGGGTTTTTGCGTCGCCCTTGTTCAATCCAGGACAAGCGTAGCGGATTTCGTGGCACGAAGAATCAGCTATGGTTGGCGGGCATGAACTTTCCGCCGCGCGCGCAACTGGCCCAGTGTCCCACCCCCCTCCACAAGCTCGATCGCATGGGGCAATCCCTCGGCGTGGAGCTGTACGTGAAGCGCGATGACTTGACTGGCGCCGAACTCAGTGGCAACAAGATTCGAAAGCTCGAGTTCTTGTTGGCCGAGGCGCTTGCGCAGGGGTGTGATGTGGTCATCACCGGCGGCGGCGAGCAGAGCAACCACTGCCGCGCGACAGCGCTGGCGGCGACTCGTCTTGGTCTGGGCTCGGTCCTGTGTCTGCGAACCCTCGACAAGAAACAACCACCGCCGACTCGCGGCAACATTCTTTTAGATCGTCTAGCCGGCGCGGAGGTGGTCTGGATCGATCACGAGGATTGGGCTCACCAGCAAGAGACCTATGAGCGCGAAGCGGAGCGCCTTCGTCGAGCCGGGAAAAAGCCCTACATCATCCCCGAAGGTGGCTCTAACGCTCTCGGCGCATGGGGCTACATCGCCTGCGTCCAAGAGCTGAGCAAGCAGCTGGCCACCCTGCCGCGCAAAGCCACGACCCTGGTCTACGCCTGCGGCTCTGGCGGCACGGGCGCGGGACTCGTGATCGGCGGCAAGGCCTTTGGCTTTGCCGATCTGGGCGTGTCGATTGCCGGTGTCAATGTCTGCGACGATCGCGACTACTTCGTCAAGAAGATTGGCGACATCGCCAAGGCCTTTGCCCGCGACTACGCCGGCCCAACGGTTGCCGACCACGAGATCGAGATCGTGGACGGCTACGTCGGTCGGGGCTACGCCAAGTCGCGCCCCGAGGAGCTCGAGTGTTTACGCGAGCTGGCCAGCAAAGAGGCGATCATTCTCGATCCCGTCTACACCGGCAAAGCCTTCTACGGACTGTGCCAGGAGCTTGGTAAGGACAAAGAGCGATTTGGCGAGCGCGTGGTCTTCTTGCACACTGGCGGCATCTTCGGCCTCTTTCCGGCCGCTGAGGCATTCGACGCGCTTTGGTAAGCTAGAGCAGACCCTTGATCTCGCGCTCGAGAGAACCGGCGGTCACCGCGCCTGGCGAGTCGAACATCAGTCGACCGGTGCGCGAGTACACGAAGTTGGTTGGCAGGGCATTGGGATCCCCGAAGGAGGCCGATATCTCGCGGCTCACGCGCACCACGGGATAGTCGAGGCCGTAGCGCTTCTTGAAGGCGACCAGCTGGGCATCCGAGACCTGGTCGGTCATGAGGCCAAGCAGCACGACTTCTTGATCTTTGTACTTGCGGGCGACCTTGGCCAGATCGGGAATCTCCGATTGGCAGGGATGACACCAGGTAGCGAAGAAATTGATGATGACCACTTTGCCGATGAGCGCATCGTGGGTCCAGACCGTGCCGTCTTCATCGATGAGATCGACGGCTGGCAAGCAGGCAGGCCCGTCTTGAAAACAATCGGCCACCGCTTCCTTCATGCCGACCTTGACGGCGCCGTGCTTATCGACGCTGACGTTCGAGAACTGCAGCATCACGAACACAATGATTCCCACGACGGCGGCGGTTAGAACGGCGATGAGTGTCTTGTTCATTATTTGAATCTCAGCAGGGAGGGTTGCAGGCCATCGGGGACCTGGAAGCCCAGAAGTTCGAAGCAGGTTGCCGTCACATTCGCGATGCCCGCAGTGGCCAGCGAGGGGTCCAGCTCGTATTGGCCCTTGCGCTGCGGATCGTAGATCATGAACGGCACGGCATTGAGAGTGTGACTAGTCTTTACCATAGGCAATCCCGAATCGCCGTCGTTGAGAATGTGCCCGCCTTTGTCATGTTGATACATCTCATCGGCATTGCCATGGTCAGCCGTCACGATCAGTATGCCGTCGAGCTCGTGTACCGCCTGACGCAGCCTGGCTAGTTGCAAATCAACTACTTGCACGGCACAAATGGTGGCCCCCAGGTCACCGGTGTGGCCGACCATGTCGCCATTGGCATAGTTGACGCGGGTGAAGCGCGGCCGCTTCGTTCGCAGCTCGGCAATCAAGGCGTCGGTGATTTCGGCCGCTTTCATCCAGGGCCGGTGCGCAAAGGAATCGAGATCCGAGGGAATCTCGATATAGGTCTCCGTCTTCGGGTCGAACTTGCCGCTGCGGTTGCCGTTCCAAAAGAAGGTGACATGGCCGAACTTCTGGGTCTCGGAGATGGCCAGTTGGCTGACCTGATTGCGGGCCAGGTACTCGCCCATGGTGTTAGCGATCTTGGGCGGCTCGACCAGATAGTGGGCCGGCACGTGCAAGTCACCGTCGTACTCCATCAGGCCGGCAAAGTAGATGCGCGGATGCGCGCCGCGATCGAAGGCGCTGAAGTTGTCGTCGCCCAAGGCCTGCGAGATTTCGATAGCGCGGTCTCCTCGAAAGTTGGCGAGAATGACCGCGTCGCCGTCCTTCATGCGAACCAGACCTTTGCTACCGGCGATGACGAAGCTCGGCAGATCTTGATCGCCAATACCCGGGCGTTCCGCACGCAGCGTCTCGACGGCTTCGCGCAAGGAGGCAAACTGACGATCCGCCATGGCCTGAACATGCGCGCGATAGCCGCGCTCGACCATGGACCAATCGGCCTGGTAGCGATCCATGGTCGTGGTCATGCGGCCGCCACCCGAAACCACGCGAGCGTCGATGCCGGTGGCCGAGAGAGAGCTGAGCACGCCCTCGATCTGCTCGACGTAGCGCATGGCACTGGTTGGCGGCACGTCGCGACCGTCGAGGAGCGCGTGCACGTAGAGCGACTTGGCACCGGAGCGTGCTGCCTCTTCAAGCATGGCGATGAGATGATCGATGTGGGAGTGCACGTTGCCGTCGGAGAGCAAGGCAATGAAGTGCATGGCGCCGCCTTTGCCCGCACAGGCCAGGGCCGACTGCCAGGCCTTGCCCTCGTAGAGAGTTCGCGAT
>JAHEAK010000072.1 GCA_024642805.1 Kofleriaceae bacterium
CAAATCTTCGTGCCCGACATGCGCGTCTCCCGCCAGCACGCCAAGGTGCAGCGCGACGGTGACAAGTGGTCCATCGAGGATCTCGGATCCAACAACGGCACCTTCGTCAACGGCAAGCGCGTGCAGGTGGGCGCCATCAAAGACCAGGACGAAATCACCATTGCCAACAACACGATTCGCGTCGACATACCCGAATCGAAGTTTCCGGGCGCGTCCTACGATGCCAACGTAACCATCGTCGACCTTCGCAACCCAAAGGTCTATGTCAGCAGCGAGGAGAGCTCGGATTCGGGCTTCCTCAACGCCAGCCTTGCTGGCGTCCAGGATAGCCAGCGCGAGATGCGCCTTCTTGAGCGCAAGCTCAACGCGCTCACCTCCGTTCTGCAGAGCGCCGCCACCACGACCGATGCGGTGGTCTTGCTCGACAAGATTGTTGAGGCACTCCTGGAGGTCTTCCCCGAGGCTGATGCGGTCGGCGTCTTGGTCGAGGACGAAAAGACCAAAGAGCTGAAGGTGCAGACCAAGCGCCATCGCAACAAGTTGCGCAGTCCTGACTTGCGCATCCCTGGCACCATCATTCGCCACGTCGTCGAAGACCGGCGCGGCATCCTCCTGCAGTCAGATGATGTCACTGGCCTCACCGGCAAGATTCACTCCGGCGCTGCCCGCACGCCCGCGCCCGACAGCGGCCACGAGCCCAGCGGCTCGCGCATGGGCGCGCCCCTGCAATCGCATGGAGAGAATTACGGCGCTATCTACGTCGAAGGCAAGGGAGGGCTGTTTCGGCAAGAAGACGTCGATCTGCTGACCAGCATCGCCGCGCAGGCCGGTCTGGTCATTCACGCCACGCGCCAACAAGAGCGCGAAGCCATGCGACAGCGCCTCGAGCGCGATCTGCGAGTCGCCAGGCAAATTCAACGCAGCCTCCTGCCCTCCAGCACGCCCGAGATTCTCGGAATGGACTTCGCCGTCCACTACGAGCCCGCCTATCAGATTGGTGGCGATTTCTACGACTTCAGCTGGCACGATCAAAACCTGCTCGGCATCTGTGTCGGCGACGTTTCCGGCAAGGCCATCAGCGCGGCTCTCTACATGGCGAGCTTGACCAGCCAGCTGCGATCGCGAGCCGCTCTGGCCAAGACGCCTGGCAAGCTGCTCTCCAAAGTCAACGAGTCGATGGTTCAGCTCGGCGACGACGGCATGTTCGCCACGCTCGCCTATCTCATCTACGACCTCGAGACCCGCACCCTGGTCTTCACCAACGCCGGCCACATGGTCCCGCTCTTGCGGCGCGACGGGCGCGTCTACCCTATCGAAGCCGAGCGTGCGCACTGCACGCCGATTGGCATCATGGAAGGTATGGAGTTCGGCGAAGCCAAGATACAGCTGCACTCCGGCGACCTCATCATCTTGACGACTGACGGCGTGCACGAAGCGCGCGATCCGCACGGCAACGAGTACGGCATTAAGCGTCTCAGCAGGCGCGTTCGCTCGGCTCGAGGAGGCGCAAAGGAAGTCGTGCAAGCCATCCTTCAAGACCTGGACAGTTTTGTCGGAACGGGCTCGCAGTCTGACGACATCACCCTGGTAGCCATCGGCATCGGCCGCCGTCGCGCTCGCCGTCGCACCGAGACCATTCCCGGGACCGTGCCCGTCGAGGAAGCCGCCAAGTCGCCGATTCATGAGACCGGCGAGATCCCAGCCATCCGCGAGGAAAGCGACGAGTAGTCGAGACCCCGGGCTGGGCGCCTGGGCCAGACGCTATAGATATCATGCGCTTGGGGAGATGTCCGCGGAAAGCATCCCCTGGGCTTACAGGCCTTGCCAGCCTACAGGGCCTGTGCCATATTGCGCGCCCTGCACCGCCGGTGGCGGATCAGGCACACACTACGTTTTCGTAACTCGGCAGGAACAAACGACATGGCAAAAAAAACAAAAGGTGGCCGCGAGCTCATCCGGTTGGTTTCAACCGCAGGCACGGGTTACTTCTACACCACCTCCAAGAGCAAAAAGCGGACCCCCGATAAGCTCGTTTTCAAAAAGTACGACCCAAAGATTCGCAAGCACGTCGAATTCAAAGAGTCGAAGATCTAAAGGTAGGCACAGACCATGTCACGCGTATGCCAAGTAACGGGCAAGTCAGCCCTCGTCGGAAACAATGTCTCTCACTCAAAGCGCCGCACAAAGAAGCGCTCCGAGGTGAACCTGCGCAGCAAGCGCTTTTGGTTCGAAGAGGAGAGCCGCTACGTCTCTCTGCGTGTGTCTGCACGCGGTATGCGAACCATTGATAAGCGCGGTCTCGCCGCCGTCATCAAAGAGATTCGCGCTCGCGGCGAGCAAGTCTAGTACTCCGCTACCGCAGCACTCGGGCCCCGCAGCGAAAGCTCCGGGGCTCTTTGCGTTTCGGCCCTAGCAGGCTGCTGAACATTTCAGCAATCACGCGCTAGCAGTGCTCAAACTGCTGGTGCACGGTTGATTTGTCGGTGGACAAGAACTCCGTTAAAGAAATCCTCAGCGTCGTAGCCCTTGTCGGCACCAAGGGTAGCGCATGTCTATTTAGATCATGGCCGGCCCACCAATAAAGGGTCTTTCTATCAGCGCCGCCTGGGCTGGCATGGGTCCAGTGGTCAGCGCAAATGCGCAGCCGGCAACCACGATGGCACTCGCACAGACCAAGCGAAGACCTCAGTCTTTAATCGGCGAGGACTCTTTGCGCACGGCCACGGCGGCCCGGCCACGCCCCACGGCCTAACGCAAGACGTGCTGCCACCGGCGCTCGCTCCCATTTTTTCAGCAGCCCGCTAGGCATCCGCTTCCCAGCGAACCGGTCGATCCGCCAAGTCGGCAGCGCGCCTCGAGCCTCTGGCTCGCCCTACTTGGCCTTCTCGCCGCAGACCGTACCGCTTGGCTTGCCACAGAGCTCTGCGCCTTCGATCGCACAGCTGGTCTCAAAGCCGCCCGTAAGGCTCAGCTCGCCGTTGACCCCAAAGCTCGGTGTGCCGTCATCGCAAAAGGACACCCCCAGGTAATCCAAGTGCCCGCTCATCGTGGTGCCATCGACCACGCAATCGCTGAAGACGTGCAAAAGCTCGCTGAGATTCTCCATGGCCGGATCGCCTACGTAGCTGAGCGTCATCTCCACGCTACCGCCCTGCGCACACGCTTGCGTGCTGACCGGCGAAGGCTGGGCGCCGTTGGCAAATGCCAGCCCGTGGATGCGGTGCAGCTCGTTGTTGCTCAGATCCCAAATCGCTGACGCGTCGCTATCGATCTCGCTGCCGCAGGCGCCAGCGAGCATGGCCGACATTGCTATCAGCACGAGCCAATGCATCGAGGAGCTCGTCGAGGAGCTAGAGGGTACCTTCGCCATCGCGCTTACACTCCAAAGAGCATGCGCTGAGGATTTTCCATGCGCTCTTTGATCGCCACCAGGAACTGAACCGCTTCCTTACCATCGACCACTCGATGATCGTAGGTGAGCGCCAGGTACATCATTGGGCGAACGTGCACCTCTTTGCCGATGGCAATAGGTCGATTGACGATGTTGTGCAGACCGAGGATGCCGGTCTGTGGAAAGTTGAGCAGCGGCGTCGACATCATCGAGCCGTAGATGCCGCCATTGGTGATGGTGAAAGTGCCGCCGGTTAGGTCTGCCAGCACGAGCTTGTTCGTGCGCGCCTTGGCGGCCATGTCGATGATGCCCTGTTCGACTTGCGCAAAGCTGCGGGTATCACAGGAGCGGAGCACGGGCACGACAAGGCCACGGTCGGTTCCGACCGCAATGCCGAGGTCATAAAACTTCTTATAAACAATCGCTGAGTCGCGCACTTCCGCGTTTACCCCAGGGAAGAGCTTCAGGGCTTCCACGGCGGCCTTGACGGCGAAGGACATAAAGCCGAGCTTGACGCCATGGGTGCTGAGAAACTCATCCTTGTACAGACTGCGCATCTCCATGATCGCGCTCATGTCGACTTCGTTAAAGGTAGTGAGCGAGGCCGAGCTCTGCTGCGCTTGGACCAGACGCTCGGCGATGCGCCGACGCAGAGGAGACATGGGCACGACCTCCTCCGTTTGGACGAGAGGAGCGACTTCCACGGGGCGAAGCTGCGGTCTGGCGCCGGTATCGAGGGGCTTGCCCTCGCGAATGCTTCGCCGTTCCGAGGGCGAGAGCACGCGTCCTGATGCGTCACGTTCGAGGGTCGTGACCGCCGTGGCAACGTTTGCCGACGAGGTGGCTTTTGCCGTCGCAGGGGCCGCAGCAGGAGCTGGCGTTGGCGCTTGAGTCGGAGCGGCTGCAGGAGCGGCGGAGGGAGTTGGCCCCCCTGCGGCTGATCCTGCGGCTGATGCAGTCGCCGGCTTGCCTTGCGCGGCTGGATCGATCATGCCGATGACGTCGCCTACTCGTACCGTGTCGCCGACTTCGAAGGTCTGCTTGGACAGCGCGCCCGCCACAGGCGCGTGGACAGAAATCGTGATCTTGTCGGTCTCGAGATCGACGACCGGCTCGTCTGCATCGACATGCTGGCCGACGCCAATGAGCCATTTCCCGACAACCGCTTCGGTAATGGATTCGCCAAGGGTGGGAACGAGTAGATCCTGCATTGCGTGGGCTCCTGCCGCCGCTACTGGGGCGGCGCACCCGGAGATCCTAATACAGGCGAGCTGGCCATATCTCGGCTGGCCGGCATTTTTGCCGCAAACCTACCTGCATCAGCGTGTCAGCGAGCCAGGCTAACAGGTGGTCGGAGCCGCTACCTCGTCACCGGCGCACGCAGCAAGATAGCGCCCTACGGCCTCCCTGAGACCGAGATACAGGCTATCGGCGATCAGCGCGTGGCCGATACTCACTTCTAGAAGCTCCGGTATCTCGCGAGCCAGGATCGGTGTGTTGCGCAGGTCCAGATCGTGCCCTGCATTGACGCCCAGCCCTTCGGTGGCCGCTTGCCGACAACAGGCTTGAAGGCGCAAGAACTCGCGCTCTTGGTCGGGCCCGCCGAAGGCCTGCGCATAGGGCTCGGTGTAGAGCTCGACCCGCTGCACGCCGGTCCTGGCCGCCGCCGCCATGTTGACCGCATCAGCATCCATGAACATGGCACTGCGAATGCCGGCTCCGTTGATTCGCTCCATGATCGGCGCGACCACATCGTGCTGCGCCGGGAGATCCCAGCCGTGGTCACTGGTGATTTCGCCAGGCGTTACCGGCACCAGAGTGAACTGAGTCGGCCGAATCTCGAGTGCCAAGGCGATGAGTTCCTCGCGCTGATCGCCCTCCAGGTTGAACTCGACACCACGCTCCTTGGCCAGCTTGCACAGGTCGTAGACGTCCTGAATACGCGTGTGGCGATTGTCTGCGCGCCAATGGAGGGTTAGCCCCTGCACGCCGGCGTCGATACAGCTCTGTCCTGCCACCACCACCGATGGATTGTTGGCGCCGCGCGAATTCCGCAGCAACGCGACCTTGTTCAAGTTCACCGATAGGTTGATCGCCATGCCCAGGGCATACCGCCCGGGTGCCGCCAGAGCAAGGCGGCGCAGCCTACAGATCGGTCGCGATGTTGCGTCGCAGATAGTCGACGGTCTCGACCAGGGTCAGAGACGGATCGCGCGCCACGAAACCAAGCTCGGCTTCCGCTTTCGCCGAATCGATCCACCAGAAATGCTGGCTCATCTCGACCGAAGCCTTGTCGAGCGAAGGCGACCTGCCTGCAGCACGCATGGCCTCCTCGAGCAGGCCAGCGCCAAGGGTCTGCCACTTCGATGGCAGCTTGAAGCGCGGACCACTCACCTTGGCTACGCGCCCCAGTCGGCCGAGGAACTCGTCAAAAGTCCAGTTAGGGCCACCGAGGAGGTAGCGCTGCCCTGGCCTGCCCTTGCTGAGCGCTGCCAAGGTGGCTGCGGCGGCATCGCGGGCGTCGACGAAATTCACGCCGCCCTGAGGGACCAAGGGAATCTGCTTGCGCAGAAACTTCAGAACATCTTCGGTCGAGGACAGCCGACGATCGCCTGGGCCGAGTAACAAACTCGGGTTGACGACGACCACCTCGATGTCGAGCTCCTCGCCAAGCTGAAGCGCGAGCTTCTCCTGGTAGATCTTGGAGGCGTAGTAGGGCCAGCCGGCGGCGACCTCGGTTGCATAACCGCTGTTCTCGTCGTGAATGGTCTCACTGGCCGAGACCGCGACAGTCCCCGACGTAGAGGCCAGCACCACACGGCGCACGCCTTGACGGGCCGCCGCCTCCATGACACGGCGGGTACCATCGACATGGGTTCGCATCATCCGCTGGGTGTCTTTGGGATCGCGGGACACGAAGCCGGCAAGATGAAACACGGCCTGACAACCACCCATGACCTGCTCGAGCTCAGGGCCTTCCGTGACGCTCCCGCGCACTTGTCTAACGCCCAGCTCGCTCAGAGTCGGCGAGGACGAGCGCGCCATGGCCACCAACTCGTGCTCGCCTTCTTCGACCAGCAGGCGGCACAGGTGCTCACCGAGGAATCCACTGCCGCCAGTTACCAAGACCTTCATGCCGAAGCTCCCGACCTGTCCGTGGCGTTGGCGACAGCACTGGCCGCGGGCACCCTGCCAGTCTCGCCGAGCGTCCAGGCGTAGTTCGAAGGAGCCATGGCTCGCACGGTTTCCTCCATGCGATAGGCGATGTGGCGGTAGGCGTCGCTGCGCTTGAGACCGGCGGTCATGGTCACCAACGCGTCGTGACTTTGGAAGGGCCCGACTCGCGCGACCACTTCTTGTCGCTTGGGCAGGTACGCGCCCTTTGGCATAGCGTCGTGGGTTCCGCCCAAGTACATGGGCAAGATACCACAGCCGTTGCTCATGGCCAGATAGCCGAGCGAAGGTTTGAAGTCAGTCATGATGCCCGTCGTCGATCGAGTGCCCTCTGGGAAGATGAGCAGGATGTAGCCCTCGCGCAAGACCTCTCCCGCCAGGCGTAACGACTCGCGGAGTGAGCCGTGTCGCTCCATCGGCACCAGGTTGGTAAAGTTCTCAAAATAGGCCTTACGAACCGGATCCTCGAAGAAATAGTCCTTCGCGGCCAAGGCGACCAGCTTGCTGCCGAGGTCGCCGAGGGTGTGCTTGACCAGGCCCATGTCCAGGTGGCTCGAGTGATTGGCGGCCACGATGAAGCCACCAAATGGTGGAATGAAGGCCTTGCCGCTCACCTTGGTGTCGAGATAGCGACTGTAGAGCATGGCCTGGCCTCGGCCCAGCGCAGCGCGCCCGGCATTGGCAAGAGCGCTCGGCACATTGATGTCGTCCTCGCCACTCGCTTTGTGCGCACTGGCGGCGACGATGGCCTTGGCAGCGCTGTCACGCGCCATACTCAGGCCCTGGCGAGCCGCCAGCGTCTCCAGATCACCGACCGTCTGCAGCTCGCCGAGGACATTGGCGTCAGGCAGGCGCAGACCGGCCGCTTCGAGTGCGACCGTCAGCTCGGTGAGCATGAGCGAGTCGAAGCCGAGACTATCCATCCGGCTGTTGGAGCTGACCTCGCTCGGATTCTTCTGTGAAACCTGGGCAACGACGTCGCGCACCCAGCGGGTGTCGCCAGCCTCACTGCCGGCCTCGAGATTTTGTTCACGCGCGCTGGTGGCGCGACTTGCCGACGCTTCGAGCTTGACCAGCTCAGCAACGATCTCGCGACGCTTGACCTTACGAGTCGAGGTCTTGGGCAAGTCGTGATCCCAGAGATGCCAGACCTTGACACGCTTGTACAAAGGCAGCTTCTTGGAGACTTCTCGCATGTGCACGCGAATGGACTCGCGCACCGCTTCGCGATCTTTGGCCTCGTCGCGCTCGTAGTCGGGCACGACCAGCGCCGCAACGGTTTCGCCGGTGCCGCTGGATGGCAGACCGACCACCGAAATTTCCTTGATCTCGTCGAAGTCGCCGTAGAGCTCTTCGAGCTCATCGGGATAGACGTTCTCGCCCGAGACGCCGAGGATCATCTCCTTTTTGCGGCCGACGATGTAGATGTTGCCATCCTCGTCGATGCGGCCAAGGTCGCCGGTGTGCAACCAGCCCTTGCGAATCACCTCGCTGGTCGCTTCGGCGTTCTCGTAGTAGCCCTTCATGACGTTCGGGCCCTTGGCGATGAGCTCGCCAATGCCAGCGTCGTTTGGCTCGTGCACCTTCACGGAGATGCCGGAGAGAGCGCGGCCGACGCTGCCCTCCTTGACTGGATCGCCGGGGCGCTGCACGGCGATGACAGGCGAGGCTTCGGTCATGCCGTAACCTTCGAAGAGCTGGAAGCCCATGCCACGGAAGGACTTCATGACCTCTGGCGAGAGCGCCGATCCGCCGCTGATCATCAGACGAATGCGCCCACCGAGCTCGCGAT
Organism: Kofleriaceae bacterium; assembly: GCA_024642805.1. Taxonomy (GTDB): domain Bacteria; phylum Myxococcota_A; class Polyangia; order Haliangiales; family Haliangiaceae; genus NORP324. Next base: position 8,358 of record JAHEAK010000072.1, read on the forward strand.
GCACAGGGAAGAACACCAGCCGGCCCAGATCCATGTCCAGCGGGGTCTTCTCGCGAATGGCGCGATTGACGTCGAGGATGCCGTCGAAGGCCCTCTCGATGAGCGGCCCGCGCTCGCTCACTCGCTTGCGCACCTTGCGATGCAAGAGCTGCCAGAGCGCAGGGACACCGACCATTCCGGTGATGTGGCCGCACTTAAAGCCAATGCTCAGGGCCTCGGCGTTGAGTTCGTCGAGATAAGTGATCGACGAGCCGTGCATAAGGGGCATCAAGAGGCCTGCTGAGAACTCGAAGGTGTGGTGTAGCGGCAAGACCGAGAGCAGACCATCGTGCTTGTAGAGCTTGAAGGTCGAGCTCAGCTTCGAGGCCATCCAGGTCAAGTTCTTGTGCGTCAACATGACGCCCTTGGGACGACCAGTGGTACCCGAGGTGAAGATGAGAGATGCCACTCGGTCGCCCTTGCGCGGCGCTCGAAGGGTGGCGGCGCCCGCATTGGGTTCGAGGCCATCTTCGAAGGCAACGACGCGGCATTGCTCGCTGGCCAGAGCACTCTCAATGGCCGCTCGCTCGTGCCCGGGAGCAGCGCCCAGCTCGGCATCCTCTGCCAGCCGCTCGCAACAGCGATCAGAAATCACCAGCACCTTGGCGGCAGATGCTTGCAGGAGGTTGCGGACCTCCTCCAATGACAGCTGCGAGTCCATTGGAACTGCCGTCGCGCCTGCCTTGAGGATTCCGAAATAGGTGATCGACCACTCGGGTCGACCTTCACTCATGATAGCGACGCGATCGTCCTGCTCGACATTCCAGTCGACGAGGTTGGCAGCCACCTGCAAAGCAAGCTCGCCCACTCGTTCGTAGGTGTAGACCACGGGTGGCTCGTCTGGCTCTTCCGTGCGCAAGAGGCGCAGCGCCACGCGATGGCGATTGAGCTTGACCGAAGCGTCAAAGAGCTCGAGCAGATCCTTGTAGGTGTAGATCGAAGCCGGCTTGACGCCGAACTCATCGTCGAGCACGGGGAAGACCCACTGCTGCAGTCCGGCGAAGTGACTGTCGAGCCAGTAGTCGCGCCAGTTGATGGTCTCAGGCACCCAGTTGAGACGGTCTTTGTCGCGCTCGACCAGGCGCTCCCACAAGGCACCGAGGTTATCGGAGCGAAACGCGATGTCGTGATCGAAGGTAAAGGGCTGGAACAGATCCATCAGACCGATGATCTGATCGCTGAAGTCGGAAACTTTGGTCAGCTCTTCTTGCGCGCGCTCGGCCATGGCCGCCAAGCGAGGTACGCCCCAGGTTGGCAGGCGATCGTCGATGACCTTCGATACGCGATTGGCCAGGCGCTTGATCTGCGGCGTGCTCAATCGATTGAATTGATCGCGGGTGACCGGATGCGCCTCGCGACGGGCGCGCAGACGGTTCTTCCACTTGTCGGTGCCTTCGTCGGCCAGGTCACGATAGTAGCGACGCACAGCCAGGCCGGAGAGCTCACACAGGCGCTCGGAGGACACGGGATTGATGCCGCTCGAGCCGGCCTGGTAGACCGCCTTGTGCTCGTTGCGCAGAAGCGCCGCGGTGGCCATGATCATCGCGCTGCACACCATGTCGACAGGAATGATGTCGAGCTTGGTGTTGTCGCCAGCAACGATCAGGCGCTGGCCCTTGAGCATGGCGTAGACCAATGGCGCCGTGGTGTTGAAACCCTCGTTCCAACCAACCTTGGGAAAGGCTACGGCCGACTCGACGATGGCTGGACGCAGGATGCAGCTGCGCACATCCTTGTCCTTGAGCACCACCTGCTCGCCGAGCGACTTGCTATAAGTGTAGGTGTTGCTCCAGCCCCAGTGCTCGGCCCGCTGCATGCCGATGGCGGTGAGACGCTCGTGAACCCAGAGCTTGCGCTCCCTGGCAACGGACAGCTTCAGGGTCTCGCGATCGTCAGGATCGCGCCGCTGCTCACGCAGGGAGGCCTGGGCCCGCTCGCGGAACATGGAGATGTGGCGCCTGTCTTGAGCCAGCTCGCGGGTCTGCTCGATGACTCGCTCGCAGTCGGCAATCTCGGCGTCGGCATCGAAGTCATCGTCGACGAGCACATCGCGGCGAGGAAAGTAGCCAACCACCTCTTCGTCTTCCATGACGTCGCCATCGCGTCGCCCGGCCACGTAACAGGTCGATACGTGCACCATGCAAGCACCCAGCTTGCGGGCCAGGTCCAGGCAGTTGCGTGCTCCCTTGGCATTGATGCGAATCGCGCTCTCGAGCGAGGGCGTGAAGGAAACCAAACCGGCCGAGTTGATGATGACGTCGACGCCACCAATCTCCGCGACGCGCGCGTAGTCCGCATCGCTGAAGTTGCAAAGCGGGCGACCGACATCGCCGCCCACGGGCACGACCTTGTCGCGAAGATACGCATCAAAGCCATCGCCGTAGCGCTCGCGGAGAGGATCGAAGGCTGGCGAGCTCGCCACTTTGGTGAAGAAGCGATCCTCCGCGGTATTGCCCATGCCGGGCCGGACCAGCGCGACGATCTTGCCGATCTCCGGATAGCGGTCGAGGAGCATGCTGATGCACACCTTGCCGACAAAGCCCGTGCTGCCAATGAGCAGCACGTTCTTGCCCTGAAGCGTCTCAGCAATATCGAGCGGAGTTTGCGCCGTATCACTCATAACTGGCTTCCTAGATGACGTCCGTCATCATGATGGGGGGATGGTGCATCATGGTTATCTGCGCCGACGCGCCCATCGATGAGCGCCCCATGGCGATAGCCTCGGCCATCGAGCCCGCCGTCTCCCAACCGAGCATGGCTGGCACCGTCTCGTTGTCGGCACCGACCACAATCACGCGGCCGCACTTCTCGCGCCCACGCTGCCCCCAGTAGTACATGTAGAAGGGATGTGCGCCGTGATAGGCGTTGCCTCGGCGATACATCTCGACGTAGGTCGGGTTGTACGCGAACTCGTCCTGATACTTCTTCTCGAGCTCGTAGGCGTCCTTGGTCTCCGGAAGCAGACGATTGAAGAACTCGATGTACGAGGGGTGATGCACCGGATCCCATTTGTCGCTACAGGGATGCGTGAGGATGAGAACGCCGCCATCCTTGAGCAAGCTCTTGTTGCGGTACATGTGATAGAAGTAGCCGAGCGCAAGCACCTGCACCAAGAGCGGATTGAGGGCCTTGGAGTTGACGTTGTAGGGCGAAATGTAGGGGATGCCGGTAATCAAGATGTCGGCCTGCCCTTCCACTTCCACGCAGTACTGCTCGAAGCACTTGGCGAGCGTCTTCTCGTGGGTTGGCTCGCAAGCACCCGCGTAGCAGCCGATGAGTTCGTAGGCAGCCGGCGCGCGCATAAAGATCTCACGACGAGCGGCGAAGGGCATCTTGTCGAGCGCCCACTTCATGCCCTGGAACTTCAGACGATCGGCCTCGGTGAAGTCGTCCTCCTTCTTCATCAAGAAGTCCAGAGGGCCATCGAACATGCGATTGTTGAGCACGGTCTCGATGTGGAAGACCTTGATCGCGCTCTCGACGACACGACCGATGCGATTGATCGACGCGGCCAGCGGCGAGTTGCGCGGGTCCATGAAGGAGTCGGAGTCAACGATGGTCTTGGGCGTGTGATGGGCCTTGAGGCTCTCGTAGCCGCACAGACCAACGCCCATCGACTTCTGGCCGCCGTTCATGGGCACCAGGTTCAGGTTGACGTAGATGCACAGGTCCGAGTCGGCGGCGCGCTTGTTGGTATCGACGATTTCGCCGCAGGGGGTTTGGCCGAGCACGACCATGCCGTCAGGATCGCAAGCATCGTGGTTGTACAGGCGATCGGGCCAGTACTCGCGCCAGACCTTGGGCCCGACCATGCGCTTGATCTCCCAGTCGTGGAGGCGCCTATGCAGCGCCAGGGCCATGATGATTTCGACATCGTCGACACCGTGATCGGCGAGCATCTCGCAAACGATTTCGAGCACCGTCTGGCGAATGTCGGGGGTGCGCATCATCGGCAGTGGCACCGAGTAGTCGTCGACGGCAATCGTCACCTTCATGCCCGGATAGAGCATCGAGTGCAGCGGGTCCATGCCCTCTGGATGATTGAGCGCGTAGCGAATCGCGGCTTTGGGATTGGGGATGCCCGTTAGGGGTGCCTTGGGATAGATGCACCGGGTACCAACGGGCAAATCGGCCACCAGGAAGTTCTCTCCCGAGAACATGATCCGCGGAGCGGAATCGGTGTCGATGGTGACAATGTGCTCGCGGGCAGCGGAGCGAGTGCGGGGACGGCTGGCTGGCATGATCGATCCTCGATTAGCGCAGTTCTACTACGGGCCAGTCATAGGAACGGGCCACCGCTCGGAGGCGGCGATCCGGGTTGCACGCAGTCGGACGGCCGACGACTGCGAGCATGGGAAAATCAGAATAACTATCAGAATATGCGAAGCTCTCGTTCAGGTCGATGTCGTGTTCCTTGGCGTATTTGCGCATGATCACGGGTTTGGTGGCTCCACCGATGAAAGGCTTTTTGAGATTGCCGGTCGCAAAGCCGTCCTTAAACTCGAGGCTGTTGGCGATGCAATCGTCCACCTCGAGGTAGCGGGCCAGCGGCGCCATCGTGAAATCCAGAGCGCCTGAGATCAGCACCTGGCGGCAGCCGGCGCGACGAGACTCCTCGATGAGGTCCTTGGCGCGCGGGAAGATCTTCGGCTTGATGACTTCATCGAAGAGCTCTTCCGCCAAAATCTCGAGGCGATCCTGCGAGAAGCCTTCGTAGTACTGGTAGAAAAGCTCGTTGAAC
>JAHEAK010000073.1 GCA_024642805.1 Kofleriaceae bacterium
GCCCAAGGGTGCCAGAACAGGGTCTGGGCGGGTTTTTGCGCGCTCCCTGTCGATGAGCGGAGCCATGTCTGCCAAGTCGAGCTAGACTGAGGAATGGGCATGCGTGACTTGCGATGGAGCTGGGTCTGGGTTGCGCTCTACGCCGTGGCCGGCGCTCTGTGTCTCGCCATTCTCGCCATGAGCATGCAGTCGCATGCTAGCGAGCTAACGCTGCCAGCCTACGGGGAGGCGAGCCTTGTTGGCTGCGCCCTACTGGCCTTCTTTACCGATGGACAATCGCTGCGCGAGGGAGTGCTGGCTGCGATCTTGATTGGCGTCACGCAGTTGATGTTCAAGGTCGTGGCCGTCTTTGCGCACATCGAGATCCTGAGCTTCGAGACCACCCTGGCCTCGCCGCTGAGCACCTCGCTTCTGTGCCTCACCGGCGCGGTGCTGGGCGGCAAAGCCGGTGCCTTCTTGGCCAGGAGTGCTGGACGGAAGCTGAGAATCGCGGCCCGCGTTCTCTTTGCCGCCATGCTGCTGGTCGGTGCCGTCTACGTTCACGCGGTTGTCATCTCCTTTGCCGGGCGACTGAGCGGGGGACTCGCTATCGCCTTGACCTTGATTGCGCTGGCGACCACTCCATCGCTGGCCGCCGCCGCTTTGCAACTCACCCACGCCGCCGCCGCCGAGGGGTACGTGGCCGCCGGCATCGCGCTTTTAGGTGTTTTTCTAGAGATCAACTTGGTGTTGATGGGGCATGGATTGGGTGTCTTGAGTCTGTGTGCTGTGGTGTTTGTCTTTGCAGGCGTGACCATCTACGGCATTGCCTTGCCTGGCGTTCTGACCTTGCGCCAGATGGCGATCTGGCCAGTGGCGGCGGTTCCGCTGCCCACTGCCCTTGCCCTCGAGGGCGAAGCAGCCTGACGAAGGCATGCATGGCGATCGCGCCATGTATGCAAGAGTGCGCAGCTAGCCCGCGTTGCCAAGATCCAGGCCCTTGCGCAGCGAAAACCCCATTCGTTGAACCTGAGACCTGCACTCGCCGGCACTGGTACCTAAGTCCCCGTTTGCGTCGCCCGTCTCGGAAGGGAGACAATGCTTGTGCTTTGCAACTCCGATCCCTGAACGCTCTGGCGCTCGCACTGCTCGCCTCGCTAGGACTTGGCAGCGGCGCGTGTCGTGTCAACGTCGACTACAGCGACACGGCCTTTGCTTGCACGGAGGGCGAGTGTCCATCCGGCTTCAGTTGCCAGAGCGAAGTGTGTGTGCCCGACGATGGCGTTCTTCCTGGTGAGTCCGACGCCGCCGTCGACGCCGAGGTGCCTGACGCGAGCCTTCCCGATGCGCAGGCCTTGGCCGCATGCGATGACTCCTTCGCCGCGGCGCCCGGTTATGAGCTGTGCAGCGAAGACGAAGCCAGCTGTAGCTTCAACTACGAGACCGCCGGCGGCACATGCGCGGATGCCTGCACCCTGCTCGGAACGACCTGTCTTGGGGCCTTCGATAACAACGCGATCTTGTGCGAGCCGGTGCCCGCCACCGGTGACACCTGCGACACGCCTCGGCAATCCGAGATTTGTGTGTGCGCACGTCTACCTCTCCAGTAAGCGCCCCCTAAGTTGCCGGGGGTGCAAGCCCGTGCTCTCATAGGCCCATGAGTCTTCCTCGCGCGCTCTCAGCCACGTGGGCACGAAGCATCGCCACGCCCATGCTGGGGGCTCTCGCGTTCCTCACACTCTCAGCCTCGAGCGCTAGCGCCAAGAACGGCTTCGATATGGCTGCTGGCCAGCCCAGTGGCATGGGCAAGGAAGCGCTCCTGGAAGGTTGGCGCAGCTTTGGTGACGGTTGGCTCCTGCTCGACATGTGCATCGTGCTGCTCATGGCTCTCGTGCTCGGGGCCGCGATCGCCTACCACCCGAGCACACGGCGGCGAATGTCCAACCTGGCCATCCTCGAGCAGCCGAAGACCTTCCTCATGTACTCGATGGTGGCCGCCGTGGTGGCGCTCATCGTCAAGCTGCAGCCGGCCATGGCCTTTGTCATCTTTGGTATTGGTGGCCTCTTGCGCTTTCGCACCATGGTCGGTGAGGCCAAGGACACCGGCCGCGTCATCCTCGTAACGGTGGTTGGCCTGTGCTGTGGGCTCAAGATCTTCATCGTCGCCATTCCCGTGACCATCCTCGGGTGGATCTTGATCTACCTGCTCGAGCAACAGGTCGCCGGGGTCATTCGAATTTCAGGCGTCGAATCAGAACAACTCCGAGAGGCGATCGGGGTGTATCGCGATCTCATCCTCAAGAGTGACTGTCAGATCATTGGTGAGCAGACCAAGTTCATCAAGCGCGAGTTTCAGTTCGTGGTGCAGGCTCCGCAGCGATTTGAACGCGAAGCCCTGCAGAGCAAGTTCGATGCTCTCGAGGAGCCGCTGCGCGCCAAGGTCGACTGGGAAGGGCTGTAAACAGGCAGTAGACGCCTCGCGCGTAGCGGGGCCTTGGGCCGAGGCCGCCGGTCCGCGCGCTTAGCGAGGCATCTGGCTGAGGCGGTAGATCAGCAGCGCTGCTCGACTGGTCGCCACCGGCACCGATCGCAGATCGACGAGCTCCGCGGGCGAGTGGTCGCCATCGCCGAGCAATCCCAGGCCACCCATGGAGGGCACGAAGGGCGCCGCAAAACTGATGTCGGCCGCGCCTCGGCGCATCGGCGCCACCGCTTCGATGTCCTTGCGACCCAGATCGTGATTGATCTGATTGAGTAGCTCCAAGAGACGCTGGTTGCCCCTGGTCGGTGCCATGGGCGGGTAGCCCTCGGCAAATACCAGGGTGGCGCTCGTGCCTGGCAAGTTCTTCGCGACGATGTCCTGCATGGTTTGTTGGCTGGCAGCGACCTGCTCGGGAGTCAGCGCGCGCAGATCGCCAGCGGTCTGCACCTCCTTGGCGATGATGTTGGCCTTGCCGAATGCCTCGCCGTGTCCATTCTCATTGTCGTCGGTGACCTCGGTGCCGCCAACGACGCGCCCTGGGCTCAAGGTGAGGTTGTCTTGTCCCGCCAGTGCCTTGCGAAATCCGTCCAGGATGCGCGCGCTCTCGTAGATCGCGCCATAGCCCATGGCGTCGCTGAAGATGAGCGAGGAATGGCCCTGGGTACCCTTTACGTTCAGCGTCCAGCCCAGAAAGCCTCGCCTGGCGATGGTGGCGGTATCCAGATGGTCGACCAGCGACTCAAAGCCGAGAGCGACATCGCAGCTCTTGATGGCCGCGATCAGCGACTCCCTGGTGACGGCCAGCGGCAGACCGGGCGCCTCCTCATCGCCGGTCAGATACACCGTGACCTCGATGTCGTCGAGCAGTCCTGCGTGGTGCAAGGCGCGCAGCGCGTAGAGAATGACGCCGTTGCCGCCCTTCATGTCGACGGTGCCTGGACCGTGCGCAATGTGCCCGTCGCGCTCAAAACGCTGAAAGGGGCTGCTCTTCTCGAACACGGTGTCGAGGTGGCCGATCAGGAGCACGCGCTTGCGCGCAGAGGCCGACTTGCCTTTGGCGTGATGGCGGGCGACCAGATGACCGGCTCGATGCATCTCCGCTGGCAGTTCGATCCACTCAGTCTGCATGCCAATCTCTTCGAAGGCCTTGGCGTAGATCGCGCCGACCTCGCGCACGCCGTCGACGTTGGTGGTGCCACTGTTGATGTTGACCAGCTTTTCGAGGAACTGGATCTGGTTCTCCGTGTTTTTCTCAATCCACTTGAGCGCTTGTTTCTCCTTGCTGCTGGCGTGAATCGAGCTTGTGCTCTTGGCGGTGGCCGAGCCGGCGCAGGCGGCAATACACAGCGAAATCAGAGCGGGGAGAATCCGTGGGCGCATGGCCCGAGCCTAACCGAGGGGCTAGGAGGGGGCCAGCGAGCCAAGGTACTGGATGATGTCGCGTGACTCGGGCATGTAGTGCACCGCGCCATCAGGGGTCTCGATGCGCAGCACGGGCACCGTCTGTCGTCCACGCACCTCGATGAGCTCGTTGGCCCAGCGAGGATCCTGGTGGATGTCACGCAGGTCATGAGCAAGGCCATAGTGCTCGAGCGCGCGTCGCACCATGCCGCAGTAATAGCAGCTGGGGTAGTAGTACAGAGAGAGTTTGGGCACGGCGAGCCTCCATTGTAGTAGAGTCCGCCGGCCGTGGGCAGCTATTCACACCTACTATGCGTCGCTCTTCTGTGCGCCTGCTCAGGCCCGGCAAGCACGGCCGTGGACGCCGCACAGCCCGATGCCGGCTGCGCTGGGGGGGTCGAGTGTGCCACCTGGATCGAGGACTACCAGCGCGAGATCGTTTCCAAGCTGAGCGGTGAATCGGCGATTGCCGAGCAGCTGACAATCGATTCGCGCTTCACCCTCGCCGAGCGCAACGCGGTTCGCGACTACCTCAGCGCCGAGCTCGCCCGCTATGGTCTGGAGCCGGTGCGGCACAGCTACGGCACGGGCACCAACATCATTGCCCGACTGCCCGCCACCCGCGACGGAGCCTCGCTCATCCTGCTCGGCTCGCACTTCGATGGCATCGACAACTCGCCAGCGGCCGGCGATAACGCAACCGGCGTCGCGTTGGTGCTGGCGGCAGCGCGCTACTTCCAGGAGCAAGAGCAGCGCGACAACGACATGATCTTTGCTTTCTTCGATGAGGAGGAAAGGGGCCTCTTGGGCAGCTCGGCTTATGCCGCCAAGCTGCGCTCAGAAGAGCCTGATCTGGCCGCCGCGCACATATTCGATCTGGTCAGCTGGGATGTCGACGGCGACGGAGCGGTCGAGATTTGGTCGCCGAGCCCCGAACTCGAGAGCCTGTATCGGGGCGTGGGCGATGAACTGGGTGTGCCTGTGCAGCCCGTCGATTTTGATTCCAGTGACCACGCCGCTTTCATTGGCAATGGCTTTTCCTCCGTCGGTGTCTCGGAAGAATTCGTCGCGGGTGATTTCAATCCCAACTACCACACGCCCCAGGACAGCTACGCCAACATCGATTTCGACTACCTGGCGTACGTGTCGCGCTTCGTCTTTCAGGTCACGGCGCGCGCGCAATAGGCTCTTGCCGGGTTGATCTCCGCTCGGCGGGCAAGGAAACTGCGGCGTGCCTTCGATCGTATGCATTGTTGGGAATCGTCGCCCCGGCAGCTTCACGGGCCGATGTCTGGCCGTCACCAGCGCCGCCCTGCGAAGCGCTGGCGCCGAGGTACACACCTTCGACGGCTCGACGCTCGACCTGGCCTTTCCGCACGAGCCGGCCACCGAGGATGCCAAGCGACTCAAGCAAGCGGTGATCGAGGCCGACGCGGTCATCCTCGCCACGCCCGAGTACCATGGCTCCTTTTCAGCGCAGGCCAAGCTCATGATCGAGTCCCTTGGCTACCCCTCCGTGCTCAAGAACAAGCCAGTTGCCTTGCTCGGCGTTGCCGGAGGTCGCATTGGCGCCATCAAGTCGATCGAGCATCTGCGTGGAAGTTGTTCGCACCTGGGAGCGGTGCTGGTTCCTGGGGCAGTGTCGATTGCCGGCGTGCGCCGCATCTTCGACGAGGACGGCCACTGCATCGACGAGCACGCGCTCGATGCCCTGCAGCGCCTGGCCAGCAACACCCTCGAGTTTCTGCGCCACTATCACTATCAAGAGGGAGAATCGTAATGAGCTTTGCCAGCCGAGTTGCAATCGTCACCGGAGGGGCATCGGGCATCGGCCTCGCCATGGCCACCGAGCTTCGCAAGCGCGGCGCCCATCTGGTGCTCGTGGATGTCCAGGAACAGGCGCTGAAAGCCGCATCCGAGGCCCTGCACGCCGAGCCCTTTCTGGTCGATGTGCGCGACATGCAGGCCATGCGCGAAGTGGCGCGCCAAACCGCCGAGAAGCACGGGCGCATTGACTTCATCTTCAACAACGCGGGCGTCGCTGCTGCCGGCGAGGTCAAGGACACCCCGCTTGAGGAGTGGGACCGAATCATCGACATCAACATTCGCGGCGTCGTCCACGGTATCGAAGCCGTGTACCCGCTGATGATCGAGCAGGGCTACGGGCACATCGTCAACACCGCGTCGATTGCAGGCCTTCTCGCCTGTCCAGGCATGGTCGCCTACAGCGCCAGCAAGCACGCGATCGTTGGGCTCAGCAAAGGCCTGCGCCAGGAAGCCGCCCGCTACGGCGTGCGAGTCAGTGCGGTCTGCCCCGGTTTCGTGCGCACGCCCATCCTCGAGAACATCCACACCTTCGGGGTCAAGCGCGAGAAGATCGAGAAGGGGCTGCCCTTTGCTGACGTGGACGAGTGTGCGGTCGAAATCCTCGATGGCGTGCTCAAGAACCGAGGCACGATTGTGGTGACCAGACACGGAAAAATTCTTACGCAGGTCGAACGCCTGGCTCCCTCCGCGATGCGCCTCATGGGCAAGATGCTACAGACCAAGAGGGCATGATCGATGGCCAAAGCAAATCAGTCCTGGATCGTTCACACGCACGGCGAGCTGCGCCCCCTGCAAGACAACCTCTACCATGTCGAGGGTGCGCTCCCCGGCATGAAGCTGCGCCGCTGTATGTGCGTGGCACGCCTGGCTAGCGGCGGCCTGGTCATTCACAACGCGGTGGCGCTCAACGACGAGGGCATGGCCAAGCTCGATGCTCTTGGCGAGGTGGAATACATCGTGGTTCCCAACGGCTTTCATCGCCTCGACTCGCTCAACTTCCGCAAGCGCTATCCAACGGCCAAGCTCTTGTGCCCTGATGGTTCGCGCAAGAAGATCGAAGAGGTGGTCAAGGTCGATGGCGGCTACCAGGACTTTCCCGAAGACGCAGCCGTGCGCCTGGAAGTGCTCGATGGCGTCAATGGCACCGAAGGCGTCATGATCGTGTGCAGCGGGGCCGAGGCCAGCATCGTGTTCAACGACACGCTCTTCAATATCCCCAAGAAGGGGGCGGGATTGGTGCTGCGACTCTTGGGATCCACTGGCGGTCCTTCCGTGACGCGCATCGCGCGCCTCTTCCTCGTCAAGGACAAGGCGGCGCTGCGGGCGCACCTTCAGCGTCTGGCCGAAACCCCTGGGCTGTGCCGATTGGTGCCAGGCCACGGCGAGCTCATCGACAGCGAGGCAGCGGCTACTCTTCGCGGCGTGGCCGAGGCGCTCTAGGCAGCGGGTGGCCGAGGCGCTCTAGCAGCGCGCCCTCCGTCAGTGCAGATTCTTGGCGGCCAGGGCTTCTTGCGCGAGCTCGTCAAAGCTCTGTTTGGCGGCTCGGGCCAGCTCTTCTTCCGAGTTGAGCGTGAGCAACATTTCACCCGGCACACCCGCGACGCGCGAGATCAAGGGGCCCGCCCAGCGCCTGGCTAGCGGTCGATTGTAGGCCGCCTGCACAGCGAGCATGAAGCGCGCAAAGGGGCGCCGATTGATGGCCGGCTTTTGCCCGAGGATCTGTATGCGCTTGAAGGCCTCGCGCAGGCGCAGCTGCTTGGGATCGACCACCTGCATGGGTGCAAAGAAGACGTCGCGAAAGAAGGGCTTGGCGTAGTACAGCATCTTGCCGACGCTGAGCACGACATCGCGATGCTCGCGCCAGCTCTTGGCTGGTTGGGCGTCGAGCCAGGCTTGATACTCATCGGAGGCGTAGTACTCGGCCATGTGATAGTCGATGGCGATGTGTCGCGACTCGTCTCGATTGATGAGCACCATGGCCTGATTGCTCATCTCATCGTCGACGTGATCGTTGAGCGAGCGCAAGAGAGCCACGTCGAGAATGAGTTCGCCGGCCAGAATGTAGGCATTGGCGACCTCCGCCGAAAAGGTACGGATGGCCTTGAGGAAGTGTGGTTCGAAGCGAGTAAGAGTTTCACTTACTTCGTACTTGCGATAGTGATTCTGGTCGTAGTGTCGGGCAAGCCGCCACGCGACCTGGGAGTGACGTTCCTCGTCGACGACGAAGGTCTCGAAAATTTCGGCGAGCACAGGATCGCTGGTGCGTCGTCGCTGCTCGGCAAAGAGCGCCTTGGCCAGACGCTCGATTCCGGCCATGTCGGTGAAGTACTGGCAAATAGCGATTTCGTCGTCCTTAGCCAGTTTCTTGGGGGGGATGCTCCAGTCGAGATCATCGGCCTTCCACTGATCGCGCTTGCACTTGTAGAGCATTCGTTCAAGGTTCATGTCATCGCTCCAATCTTGAGTATGGTGCCATTCGCGCGGGTGAAAGAAGCCCGAGGAAGAAGCCCGAGGAAGAAGCCCGAGGAAGAAGCCCTGTGTAGGCGCAGGCGATGAGTCTCAGATGAGGAAGTATTGCAGAGCCGTGGCCATGACCACCACGGGAACCCACATTCCCATGCAAGCCGCGAGCAGGTAGTCGCGAAATCGCACACCACTCAGAGCCAGGACGACATTGAGAGCCGGGCTCATCTGCATAAATACGCGCAGGACGGCCATGGTGCGCAGCGGTTCCTCTCGCAACCTGCCAATGATCGCGCGGGCTCGCGGATGGCGCAGTCGAGTGAGCGGATCGCCTCCGATCATGCGCGCGCTCCAAAAACTCACGGAGATAGCGACGAGGCCGCCAAGAAAACTCACCACGATGCCGAGCCAGTAGCCGTAAATGAGCAGGGAGCCGGCAACGAAGACCAGGCCGGGTACATGCATGAAGATGCCCGCACAAAAGAGGGCGAGGTAGAGCAATAGACCCCACACGCCCGCGCCGAGGACCATCTGCTGCAGGTCCTGCTTGTTGAGCTTTTCGGACAGTCCGGTGCGCCAGCTGGCGTACCAGGCGATCGCCACAACCAGGCCAAGAGCCGTGATCCGCAGCCACCTGATATGGGTTCCCTTGAGCAAAGAACTTGCAAAATAGCGGACTTGAAGCTCGCGCGCCATGCACGAGTGCGGGGCAGGCGCCCCGGGGCCTCGATGATGAGGGTGGGCCTCACAGTCCGCTAAGCAGGCACAAAGCTTGTGACTCTCGGTCGATTATGTGCGACTCGGGGGCTCGGCGCGCCTCGTAGTATGTGGGCGTCGTTACGCCGTATCTACCCGATTTTCTTCTAGACATGACCAGGCCTAAAGGCTACTCAGGGCACTCGACCATGCGCGTACCTCTCGCTTCTCTCCTCCTCCTCGCAAGTGTGGCTTGTACTCCTGCTCATCGTCCGGCGGACGGCGATGGTGGCATCGGACCGGACTCCGGCCGTCCGACCATCTGTGGTGACTCCTTCGTCAATATCGACGTCGACGAGCAGTGCGACGACGGCAATACCGACGATGGCGACGGCTGTGACAGCAAGTGCAAAGCGGAGATTCCTGAGAACTGTGGCAACAACGTCATCGACGAGGGTGAAGACTGCGACGACAACAACAACGAAGCCGGCGACGGCTGTGGTCCCGGTTGTTGGATCGAAGGCTGCGGCAACCACTTCATCGATCCCGGCGAGGCATGTGAAGACGGCAACACCGTCGATGGCGACGGCTGCTCCGCCGATTGCCGAAGCAACGAGACCTGCGGCAATGGTATCCAAGATCCTGGCGAAGGTTGTGACGACGGCGATGGCGACAACGGCGATCTGTGCCCAGCCAGCTGCCAACCTGCGGTGTGTGGCGACAACTTTGTGCACCTCGGCGTCGAGGGCTGCGATGACGGCAATGACGTTGCTGACGACGGCTGCACCGATTGCATCCTCGATAGCTGCGGCGACTCGATTCCCGATCCTGGCGAGGAATGCGACCTCGGCGCGGGCAATGGCCTCAATGGCACCACCTGCTTCAAGAACTGCCTGAGCACCGAGCTAGAGGCTGGTGGCGTCAGCACGGTCGACCTCGATCCACTCGATGCCATCGGTTCGGGTCCCAACTACGTCGAGGCCGCCGATTTCAACGGCGACAACAAGGCCGACATCATCATTGGCGACCGTATCGCAGGCGTGACCGCCATCGCCTATGGCCTCGGTGATGGGCGCATCTGGCCAGCCATTCACTATTTTGGCAACAGCGGCAGTCTTCGCAACATGACGGTGCGCGACGTCAATAACGACAGCATCCCCGATGCCATTGGCGTTACTTCTGCCGACACCGTGTTGGTCATGCTCGGCACCGGCACCGGCTTTGCTGCACCGACCTCCTTCACGACCATTCTCGATATCGGCGGTGACGATCCCTTCGACGTCGTGGTCGCCGAGCTCACCGGTGATAGCAACCTCGACATTGCCACCGCCAACACCACGTCCAATGACGTCGTGATTCTCGCTGGCGACGGCACCGGCTCGTTCACAGCCACGACCCGTCTGGCCGTCTCCGTAGGCGACAATGGCGTCGCTCCTCGTTCTCTCGCTGTCGGCGATGTCACGGGCGATGGCAAGATCGACGTGGTCACCGCCAATCTCAGTTCCGACGATGTCACCCTCTTCGCCGGTCTCGGCAACGGTGCCTACGCTGCGGGACAAATCTTCACCACACGCGTCGGCGCCGGTGGCGACGATCCCTCCGACATCGTCATCACCGATGTCACCAACGATGGCGTTGCCGATGTCATCGTCGGCTGCGTGACCTCTGATGACGTCGTGGTTTTGGCCTCTAACGGCGGCGGCCTGGCCGCGCCTCAGCGCTTTTCGACGCTCAGCGGCGGCGGCGGCGACGGCCCAACCCGGATCTTCGTCGGCGATGTCACCCAGGACGGCATCAAGGACATCGTCAGCGCCAACGCCAACAGCGGCGACGTGGCCATCATGCGAGGTCTCGGTCCAGGCGTCGCCTTTGGGCCCGCCACGATCTTGTCTGTCGCCATTCCCGAGGTGGTCGGCGCACCAACTACTCGCGATGTGCGCGCCGCTGACATCAATGGCGACAACATTCTCGACATCGTCACTGTCAACTCGGGTACTCGCGACGCCACGGTCTTCCTCGGCCAAGGCGGCGGCAGCTTCGGCTCGCCACGCGCCTTCCGCACGACGACCGATTTCGACAGCTCAGGGGCCACGGTTCTCGTGCTCGCCGACATCAACGGTGACTCCAGGCTCGATGCTGTCACCGCCAACGCCAGCAGCGTGACCACCCTTGCCAACCTGGGCGGCGGTCTCCTTGCCGGGTCGCAGATCACCTCGGGCTACGCAGGACAGAGCGTTGGCGTCGGCGATCTCAACGGCGACGGTCGCCTCGACTATGCCGAGCCGCGCAGTGCCGCTGTTACCACCTTCGTGCAGACCCCGAACGGCCAGTTCTCCAACATCGGCTTCAACTCCCTCGTCCAGACACCGACCCATGTCGACATCGGGGAGTTCACCGGCGACAGCAATCTCGACGTGGTCGCGATCAGCTCGTCGAGCATGTTCTTCTTCTCCAACACAGGTACCGGCACTCTCACCGCCGGGCAGTCAAGCTCGACCAGTGGCACCGTGCAAAGCTGTGTGCTTGGCGACGTCACCGGTGATATGGAACTCGACATCGTCATGGCGTCCCCAAACAGCAATGGTGTCTTCATCGGCACCGGTACGGGTACAGGCACCTTCTCCGCGCCGGTCGTCGTCACTAGCTCTGCGGGCTCCTCGGGGCAGCAGCCGCTTTTCACGGTGGTCGCCGATCTCGATGGCGACGGGCTCAACGATATGGTCACCGCCAACCGCAGCAGCAATGATCTCAGTGTTCTTCTTGGCGAGGGCAGTGGCACCTTCGCCCCTCCTCAGATCGTGCCAACCGTCTTCGGTGCCGAAGCGGCCAGTGTCGAGTCCGTAGGGTCTGGCGATTTCAACAACGACGGCGTGGCCGATCTGGCGGCCGTCAACGCAGACCGAGGTAGCGTTAGCCTCATGCTCGGCTTTGGTAACGGTCTCTTCGCCGCACCACAGACCTATGAAGTGCCCGGGCGACCGGTCTCGATCTCGATCGCCGACTTTGATGGCGATGGTGTCGATGACGTCGTGATCGTCGACAGCGAAGGCGGCACCATCACCACTCTCACAGGTTTCGCTCACCCATGATGCAACTACGGACCGCACTCGCCACCGCCACACTCTTCGGACTGCTCAGCGCAGCCGCGGCGCCCTCGTATGCCGACAAGGACAGCTCCGTCGAGATCTACAAGCGGGCCAAGAAGAAGTACAACCTGGGCGATTTTGAGCAGGCCATCGTGCTTTTCAAGCAGGCCTACGACGAGTTCGAGGCGCCCGCCTACCTGTACAACATCGCGCAAGCCTATCGGCAGCTCAACAACTGCCCGAAGGCGCTCTTCTTCTACGAGCGATTTCTCGCCGAGAAGCCAGGCTCAGACCAAGAGGCAACCATCAAGGGCTACGTGACCGAGCTGCGCGCCGAGTGCGGTACCGAGTCCACGGATCCCGGCGTCATCACCGAGGTCGACGATCCTATCAAGAAGCCTGGCGGTGGCACTACGGTCGCAGAGGGCCAGGAGGGCAACGAGACCGGCGGCAACACCAGCAACACCAGTGGAGACACCGGCGGTGGTAGCGCAAAGATCGTCAAGCCCATCGTGATCGACGAGCCGCGCGGGCCGCTCGTGGTCGCCAGTGCCGAAGTCGGCATCGCGCTCTTTCAAATGGGCGATGTCGCGGTTCCGGTTTCGCCATCACTACGGCTGGGAGCCGCCTATCCTATCAGCACCGGCACCCTCGCATTGGAAGCCGGTATTGCTGTCGTGCTGTCCAACATGAGCTACCAGGAGGCGATGGGCGACAGCTCGGTGCTCTTCTCGAGCTACCTGGTCAACGCGCGCGCCAGCTACGCGCTCAGCTCTCTGCTTCGAGTGGGTGGTGAGCTTGGCATTGGCCTGTTCCGCTTCGCATCGGTCGAGGCTGGCAATCCATTTACCACCAACAGCAGCAAGGAAGACGCCGCCACCACTGTCGCGTTGCGCATCGGCGCGAGTGCGCAGTACGCCCTAAGCGAGGACATGGACCTGAGCCTCTCGCCCGCCTTCGAGTACGCGGGTGCGCACGAGGCCCTGGCGGCCGACATCGGCTCGGTTACCAACGTGCAACTCTTGGGAGGGCTTCGTTATCGCTGGTGAGTCAAAGAACTTGCTGGCCAAGTCACCTAGCCAGCTCGAGGGGGAGAAGGGATCCACGCGCATCTCTCAACCTCCTCCGCCCGCGCGTCCGTCCACCGGATCGTCGCAACCAGGTGCACCCGTTGCCGCGACGGCGACCAGGTCCAATGTG
>JAHEAK010000640.1 GCA_024642805.1 Kofleriaceae bacterium
AGAATAGCGCCAGACGCTTGCCAAGGCTGAGCACGGTCCCTGTGCGCTCGAAACCGCAGCGCTCGTAGAACATCAGGGCCTTATTGTCGGGATTGGCCAGGGTCTTGACTTGCATTCGGTCAAAGCCCCGCTCGCTGACGAGGCGCTCGGCTTCGCGGAGTAGCTGGCCACCAACGCCGCGGCCCTGCACGCTGGGCTTGGTGAAGATCAAGAGAACTTCGGGGCAGGGCGCTGCATCGGGCGCTTGCCTGGAGCTGAGCGCAGAGCCAGCGATTCGGAGCCAGGGAATGCGCGCCACCGAGAGCAGCGCGAAAGGCAAGACCGGGGTGCGACGCACGAGCCGCTTGCTGAGCGTGGCCGGCTCGGTGCTGAGTACGCATCCGGCTACGATCTCACCCGCTTCGCGGTGGATAAAGATGAACTCGCTGTCGGAGCGATCGATGAAGTCGTAGAAGCGGCGCGCGTAGGTTGGCCCGAGAGCGGCAATGAGCGAGCCGGGCAGCACGCTTTGGTGCATGAGCGCGAACGCATCCCGCTCGCTTCGGCTGAGTCGACCCGCGAGCATTCAGGGCTTGCCGAAGTAGCGTCGAATGGACAATACGTTTTGCTCGACATCGTGCATGCCGTAGCGAGGGTAGGTGGGCAGGAGGATGACCGAGTCGGCAACCCTGCGCGCCACCGGGCAGTCTCTGGCGAAGTCGGCGAAGGGCTCGAGCTCGGCGACGCTATTCATGTGTTGCACGGCGACGTCGCGACCTTCCTGCATCAAGTGACGAACCAGTGCCCAGCGATCGTCAGTCTGAATCGGGAACTGCAAGTAGATGTGCGATCCGTCCAGGCGTAGCGGAGTGAGCACGAGCTGTGGAATGTCGTGCAGGCCCTCGTGGTAGACCTTGGCGTATTGGGTGCGGACGGCTGTGTTGAGGGACAGGGCCTCGAGTTGCTCTCTGGCGATTCGCGCCTGCAGATGGGTCATGCGGCGGAAGTAGTGCTCGGGCAGCTCCTCGCGCCGCACGGGGTTATTTTCGGTCTGGACGACCTTGTTGACGGACTGCACGTCGTTGAGTGCAGCGTAGCGGAAGATGTTGAAGGTGATGGGTGAGAAGAGCGCTGGCAAGGTCATGAGGTCGCCGGCCATGCAGTGACCGATACGTTTGACCAGTCGCGCGGTATCCTCATAGGGAAGCTGATCGAGCTCGCTGCGAATCGCATCTTCGACAGCGGGATCCTTGCTGATGACCATGCCGCCAAAGAAGGCATTGATGTTCTTGGCGCGCCCGAAGCTGTAGATACCGACGTCGCCGATGGCGCCGAGCCACTGCTTGCCGATGCGGCCTCCAAAGGCCTGGGCTGCATCCTCGACGATGGGGATGTTGTGGGCGTTGCAGATGGCGCTGATTCGATTCATGTCGCAGGCCAGCCCGTGCAGGTGGGTCACCATCACTGCGCCTGTCGACTCGCTGATAAGCGACTCGATGGCATCCGCCGAAATGTTGCAGGAGGCTTGCTCGATGTCAGCAAAGACCGGGCGCCCTCCCGCTGCCAGGACCATGTTGACCACGTCGTAGATGGTGTAGGGCGACATGATGACCTCCTGGCCGGGACGTATCAGCGCTTTCAAAGCCAGGTAGATGCCGAAGCGGGCCTGTGGAACACAGCTGGCGAAGGGGCTACCGGTGAGAGCTCGCACCTCGGATTCGAGGCGGCCGAGCTCCTGATCTCTCTGACTCCCGAAGGAGGCCGCATGGCGCAGAGCGCTCAGGTAGGCCCTGGGGCTGCCATAGAAGCGATATCTGGGCTTTGGTGACAGCAGAGAGGTGACGAGGCTCATTTAAGAATTCTCCTGAAGGCTTGCGTGCGCGGTGCGTGCCGCGTTGGCCATGATGGAAAAGGTGGGCGAGATCGACGGTAGGCTCGGGAAGGTACTGGCATCAGCAAGGTAGACGCCAGGAGCGATGCGCCCGGAGGTGGCGACCTCGGCGTGGGGGCCTTTGCCGTAGGGAAAGCTGCACGCGTAGTGCGAGCTGGTTGCATGGGAGGGCGGCCGAAGCGGCGGCACGAAGAAGGCACTTCCCTTGAGAGAAGCACGCAAGGCAGCCATCACACCGTCGATGAGGTGATCGCTTTCGCCAAGGGTACCTGGGCGCACGATGAACTCGTCGTCTTCGATGGCAAAGCTGAACTTGCGATTGGCAGAGCCGGCCAGGAAGACCCGCCCAAGGAGCACGCGCCAGCGAGCCTGCTTGCCAAATTCTTGCCCCAAACGCCAAAGGCTCCTGGGCGCGTAGTAGCGCCACAGGTGGTCAAAGAAGGGATAGACCGAGAACTGCGCGTAGCCTTCGTTGCGATCGGCAGGAATACCGCCCAAGGCAAGGTTGCACAGCGAGAAGTAGTCGTCGGTATCGCTGCTCGCTCCCTTGCCCATGTAGAAGATCGGGAAGGAGAAGACAGCGTTGTCTTGCATCACGGGTCCTGATGGGATGCCAAGGCTACGCATGGCAATCTCGGTGCTGCCGATACAGCCCGCCGCGACAAAGATGCGATCGAAGGGCTCCGACATTCGCAGCTCGCTGCCCTCGTGTAGCCGAAGGCGCGAGCCCTCCCAGCTGTGGACTCGGTAGGGCGCAACATCGATGAAGCCATCAGCGACGAATTGGTCGAGCTCTTGGGCCGCACTCCAGATCGAGTTGTTCGGGCAACCGAGCATGCACTCTCCGGTGTACTGGCATTCGCGCTCGTGACCCCGTCGGGTCTCCAGAGCAAGTCTGGTCGAACCGGCAACGATGTCCCACGCGCCACCACTGTGCTTGGGTGCGCGATTGACGGTTTGCGCCAGGCGCGCCATGACCGACGAGGTCCGGACCGGCGGGCGATTGATGAAGTCGTCTTCGAAGTACTCGCTGAGCTGGTCGCTCTCGCCGCAGATGCCAACCCGATCGGCGAGCAGCTGGTAGTAGGGCGCCAGCTGGGCAGCCGAGATGGGCCAGTCCGCTAGTTCGCGATCGGAAAAGGGATACATACCCCCGCCCCAGACAACGGTGAGGCCGCCGTAGTTGGCGCTCTTCCACAGGCGCGGTTTGTCGTCGACGGGAAACTTCGGAAGCGTGTCGCCGAAGTGGGACTTGGGCGGCGGGAAGGAAAATCCATGTTCGCGATGCAGAGCGCTGTAGACCTCGCGGTAGTAGGGGCCGTCCACGTCTTCATGAGCGGCAGCCGGCGGCTCCGAAATGCGCCGACCTGCATCGAAGACCGTGATGCGCATGCCGGGCGGGCCCCATCGCTGCAGGCCTGTCAACAGACCCGCGGCCGCAGCTCCACTTCCTATGACGGCTATTCTCATCGCGCAGCTGGACCTTCCCCAGAAGTCGCAACTATCGAGGAGCCAGCCGTAAGAGGCAAGGGCCGGCGAAGCCTGGCAGGCGCAACCAGGCATGTTCAAGCCATTGTGATTGCTCCCAAGAGCCGGCCGTGTTTACTGTGGCCCCGTGACTG
>JAHEAK010000074.1:0-1590 GCA_024642805.1 Kofleriaceae bacterium
TACCCTCACCGAGAACATCGCCGTCATCGCCGCCGACCATGAGTTTAGGCGCGCGCAGGTGGTCCGCGAACTTGGCGTCGACCCACCTGGCAAAATCACCTCCTACTACTTCGCCAGTCCTGAGCAAAAGTATGAGTTGATGGGCGCACGCAACGTCTACATGGCCAAACCATGGCGTCATGAGATTTACGTGCAACACCAGGACTTCCCGCATCCAGTTCTTCGTCACGAAATTGCGCATGTGCTGGCCGGCGCCTTTGGAGATGCCATTTTCGAGGTCAGCGCGGGCACCTTGCTCGGCCTGCCCGTCCACTTCAACATCGGCATGATCGAGGGCACCGCGGTGGCCGCCGATTGGCCAGGACCCTTCACCAGCGCGCTCACGCCCCATCAGAGCGTCAAGGCCATGCAGGCACTTGGCCTGGATCCACCGGCAAACCGGCTCTTCTCGACGGGCTTTCTGGCCTTCTCGTCGGCGCAGAGCTACACGCTCGCGGGCTCGTACCTGCGCTTTCTCCTCGATCGCTATGGCATCGATCGCTTGCAGCGCTTGTACAAGAGCGGCGGCGATTTCCAAGAGGCCTACGGTCGCCCACAAGCGGCTCTTACCCAGGAATGGCAGGCTCACATCGATGCGACCACCTTGCCTATTGGCGCTGCGGAAATCATTCGCGAGCAGTTTCGACGCCCGGCTATCTTCGATCGCCCTTGCCCGCACGCCATCGCCCGCGCTCGTGATCGCATGAGCGAGCAGGCCGCCCAAGGCGAATTCTCCGCGGCCATTCACACCGCGCAAGGCGTGTGCAGCGATGTACCCGCGGAGCCGACCTATCAGCTGCAGCTGGCCGCGCTCTACGAGATGGCCTCTCGTATCGACGATGCCTCTGCTATTTACACGCGAGTGAGCGACGACGCCGAGCACATCAGCTCGACCTTGCGCGCCTATGCGCTCTTCGAGCTGGTCAACATTCGCATGTCAGAGCGCAAAGAGACCCAGGCCATGGCGCTTCTAGAGCGCATCATCGATATGCCGGTCGGCGATGACGATCTGCGACGCGCGCAGATCCAATTGCAAGTCCTTCGTCACGAAGGCCCCGCGGCCGAAGCACTGCGTGGCGTGTTTTGGAGCACCCGCCCCGGCCGCGAGGTCGACCGCATGGTGGTGGCGGGCCTTGCCGCCGAAGCCGCCAGCCTCGAGCCCAGCCTAGGTCTGAGCCACTATCTCTTGGGTCGACTGATGGGCGGCCACGGCAACCCGGATGCCACGCGCCGCGCGCTTGGGCGAGCACTGCAGGATGAGAGCCTCAGCGCACTCACCCGGCGCGAGACCGCTAGGCTCTTGGCCGAAGCCAGCTTTCTGGCCGACAACGCCGAGGATTTGCGCCGCGCCTGCGCGATTCTCGTCCAGCCCGATCAGCCCGAGGTCCTCCGCCTGCTCGGCTACGATTGGCTTGAGCGATTGTACTTTCGGCAGACTGGCCGGGTTCCCGATCGCGCGCTTGGCTGGGATCAGGGCCTGACCCTGCACGGCATGCGATCGATACCCGTGAGCTCGGCCCTTGAACCCGCGCAGACTGAACCTGCGCAGAC
>JAHEAK010000074.1:1690-13127 GCA_024642805.1 Kofleriaceae bacterium
GGCAGACTGGCCGGGTTCCCGATCGCGCGCTTGGCTGGGATCAGGGCCTGACCCTGCACGGCATGCGATCGATACCCGTGAGCTCGGCCCTTGAACCCGCGCAGACTGAACCTGCGCAGACAAGAGCGCCCTGAGCGCTCGCTCGCGCTCGACGAGAGCCTACTTCTTCTTGGCGGCCGCCTTGCGCACCGAGAGCGTCACCGATTCGCTGCGCTCTACCAGCTTTTTGGCCTTTGCCCACCAGTTGGGTTTGTCGGCATCGAGGGCCTTTTCGTTCTTGCGCAGAAAGGCGCTCAACGAGGCGGCGTTGACCGTCTCCTGCACAAGCTCGGGCGCGCCTTCTTTGAGCAGGCCGACCAGCTTGTCCTTGGCGTCCTTCACCGTCTTGAAGCTGACGCTCACCGAACTCGAGAAACTATAACCGGCGTGGGTGCACTTGCCATCGCCCTCGGCAAGAGTCGCTGAGAGCTTGGCCTCGGCATCATCCAGAGCCTTTTCGCAGGCCCCGAGCTGGCCCTTCAGATCATCCCGCTGCGCCCGCGCGGCCAGCACCTGGTCACACAATTCTTCCATCTTGGTTGCCATGGCAAGAGTCTGCCACAGGGCGATGCCGGTATAAGGCGCTATGGCGTCGCCCCTGCAACGAATCCTCCGCTACGCGCGCAGCTACCGCCACCAGCTCTTTCTGGCGACCCTGCACTCGATCCTGAACAAGCTACTGGACCTGGCACCGCCGCTGCTCATTGGTCTGGCAGTCGATACCGTCGTCGATGGCCAGGGCTCACTGCTGGCCGTCCATCTGGGCATCGAGAACAACCTCTACCAGCTCTGGCTCATCGCCGGCCTCACCTTGGCCATCTGGGGCGCCGAATCACTCACCGAATATCTCTACCAGGTGTACTGGCGCAACCTGGCCCAGTCCCTACAGCACGACCTGCGCCTCGACACGTATGCGCACCTGCAAAAGCTGCACATTCGCTACTTCGAAGATCAACAGAGCGGCGAGCTGCTCAGCGTACTCAACGATGACGTCAACCAGCTCGAGCGCTTCTTCGACAATGGCGCCACCGAGATCCTGCACCTGGCCGTCACGGTACTGGCTCTCGGCGCCTTCTTCTTCATCAGCGCTCCGCAGGTGGCGTGGATGGCCTTCTTGCCCATGCCGGTGGTCATCTGGGGTTCGCTGCTCTTTCAAAAGAAGATGGCCCCGCGCTACGCCAAGGTGCGCGAGCAGGTCGGACTTCTCAACAGCCAGCTAGCCGGCAACCTGGGCGGCATTGCCACCATCAAGAGCTTCACGACCGAAGACTTCGAGGTGCAGCGCATCGCCAGCGAGAGCATCAAGTACAAGGAGTACAACCGAGCGGCGATTCGGTTTTCCTCGGCCTTCGTGCCCATGATTCGCATGGCGATCGTGTGCGGTTTCATCGCGACGCTGGTCTATGGCGGCCACCTCGCCGCCGAGGGCCGCATGAACGTCGGCGTCTACGCAACCCTGGTGTTCATGACCCAGCGCCTCTTGTGGCCCTTCACGAGGCTCGGCCAGACCCTCGATCAATATCAACGAGCGATGGCGTCGACCACACGCATCTTCAAGGTCCTCGACGAGCCCATTCCTCAGCTCGATGGCGACAAGGCCCTCATCCGCTCGGAGGTGCGCGGCCAGCTGCGCCTCGAGGAGCTGAGCTTTGCCTACCATCCCAAGGCGCCCGTTCTGCACAAGCTCGACATCACCATGGAAGCCGGCAAGGTCACCGCCATCGTCGGAGCCACGGGCGCGGGCAAGAGCACCCTGCTCAAGTTGCTCTTGCGATTCTACGACACCGACGAGGGCTGCATTCGCCTCGACGGCCACGACATTCGCAGCCTGCGCCTGGCGGACCTGCGTTCGGCCATCGCCTTCGTCAGCCAGGACGTCTTCCTCTTTCACGGCACCGTGCGTGAGAATATTTCTTATGGCACCGCCTCGGCGAGCGAAGAGTCCATCGTCGCGGCCGCGCGCACCGCAGAGGCCAGTGCCTTCATCGAAGCCCTGCCAGACGGATATGACACCGTGGTCGGCGAGCGCGGTCACAAGCTCAGCGGTGGCCAGCGGCAGCGCATCTCCATCGCGCGCGCGGTCTTGAAGAACTCACCCATCCTTGTGCTCGACGAGGCCACCAGCTCGGTGGACAACGAGACCGAAGCAGCCATTCAGCGCTCGCTGGATCTCATCGCCAAGGAGCGCACCATGGTCATCATCGCCCACCGTCTCAGTACCGTGCGCAACGCCGATGCGATCTATGTGCTCGATCAGGGAGCGGTCGCCGAGAGCGGCACCCACGAGGAACTCCTGGCGCGAGAGGGCATGTACGCCCGGCTTTGGAAGGTCCAGACCGGGCACCGCCCCGGCAACCAGGCGTAGACCACAGCCTCGCTTCATGCGTTTGACCTGGTGGAATCAAACCCGCTCCTGTCGTGTTTTTGACGGCAGAGCGCCCACCGAGGACCCATGCAAGCACACACCGAGGCCCACCCTTTTCGAGACGGCACCGCTGGCGTCGAGGCCAAACGCCGTAAACTCTTGAGCGATCGCCGCGACGATCTGGCGACCATGAGCCACGAGATCCGAAGCGTGTACGTGGCCCGCTTCTCGCGCATGAGTGCCGCCCTCACCCTCTGTCTTGGCGGCGGGCTCTTGCTAGCAGCTGGCTACAGCAGCGCCCTGAGCGAAGGCATCGCCTCGTACATGCCGGGTCAGGCTCCGGCGCCTCTGGCGACCATCCTGCTCGGCAGCTGGCTCATGGCGGCGCTGGCCCTCTTGGGCGGTCGCGCCCTCGCCGAGCATCTCTTCAATCTGGCCATGTCACGAGCCGTGCTGCCTACCGAGGATGTGCACGTCGATGTCGCGCGGCTCAGCCATGAGCACCCGGAGGCCGTTGGCAGGCGCATGACCGCGCGCGTGGCGCCCATGTCGAAGCTCGCCTCCGTGCTGGCCATCGGCCTCATCATGCCGGCCACTCTCTTCTTCGCCAGTATGCTGATCGATGCCGGCGGCTATCCCAAGGTCGATGCCCTCGAGAACGCCCTTGCTGCCTCGTCTGTCTTCGGCAGCATTGGTCTGTTGGCGCTGAGCACCGTGATCTGCCTAGCCGTGCGCCCTCGAACGGGTGGCTTGGTGCTCTTGCTCGTCAACCTCGGCGTGGCCGTGCTCATCGCCAGCAAACTGCCATTGGCGCTGCTCTACTTGCTTCCGACTGCCTTCTTCTTGCCTGTGGCCAGCTACCGAGTAACACGCGCACTTGGCCGGCAAGATGCTCGCATCAACGAGCAAGGCTCTCCACTGCCGCCCACATTCAACCTCCGCAAGCGTCTCCGACGGGCCGTATCACTTGTCCAGGGCCTGCCTGCCCGCATCAGCAAAGCAAATGCCCGCGCCCTGCTCGACAACGCTCGCGCTCGCCTTCTCCGAGCATTGCGCTATCGACCGAGCGCTACCCAGCTGGTGCTCACCGGCATGCTCGTGCTCGGCGCCTTGGCAATTGCCACCGCCATGTGGCCCACGGAGATGGCACAGTCGGCGCAGACCCATGCCCTGGCACCAGCGCCCGGTCATGCGCAAATGCCACTGCAAGCGCGACCAAGCACCGCCAGGATCGCCGAGCTTCGTCCCGACGACGGCGAAGGTCTGCTCATCGATCTGCAGTTCCACAATGGGCAAGCCGTCGATGCCAGCTACCTCTTGAACGCCGTCGTCCTGCCTCGCGGGTGGCGAGCTACCATCACCGCGACTCTCATCAATGCCGATGAGGCCATCTTCGTCCAGGCCAACCCTGGCTACTCGCCAGAGGACACGCCAAGGCAGCTAAGTGCCTCGAACCCAAGTGTGGTCTTTGAGCAGAGCAACTGCACTCGCTTCGAGATGCCGCTGCAACTGCTCGCTACGCCCTACGCAAACCCTGAAGGCAGCGCTCGGCTGCGCTACCAGGTCAAGCTCGAGCTCAACGCCACATGCCCAGGTTAGAAGATACAGCCGATCTGGCCGCCGGAGTTCGTGCGCTTTGGATAGCGATACATGCCGGCAAAGCACATTTCAGCTGTGGACGAATCACCGAAGTTGACGGTCGAACCGGTGGTGTTGTCGTAGGTGCAGGTCACTTCGATCTTGTCCCCTTGCTCCAGCTGCAAGGGCTCGGGCAAGACGTAGAGTTTTTGGTCGAAGAAGTCGTAGGCCTCGTCATGCAGGATCTGGTCGCCAGCGGCCGCCTTGGCCACCACCTTCATGTGCGATCCGAGCTGGTGCATGTGCGGCGCAACGGTTAGCAGAGTGACTGACTGCTCAATCGTGCACTGGCCCACCTGATCGCTCACGCCTGGAACCACGGTGAGACCGATGACTTTGCCCATGAGCACGCCCTCGGCTTCGTTGACCACGTCGGCTGCACTGACCAGGCGGGCAAAGGTGCCCGAGGTGTCAGCGATCGGTGCGTCGCTCAAATTGAAGAGGTGCAAGTTGAGAAGCAGTTGCTGGCCGGCGGCAATCTTGACGCCGACGCCTTCCGGAAAATTGAACTCGATGTCACCGACGCCGGAACCAAAGATCATCGACTCGGCGTTGGTGCCAGCGTTGCAGTCGGAGATGCCATCAGGTCCCGAGACACTGCCCGCGGTCAAGACGGTGTGGTGTGTACCGACTGGGCCGAGCGATTTGAAACCGGTGATGTAGGTATCCTCGGTCATCGTCAGTCGAACGCACTTGTAACCTTCGCTGCCAGCGGGCATTTCCCAGTCGCCGGAAATGAGATTGCTCCAGTCGCCCGGGGCGGCGGCATCCGCGTTGTCGCTCGCATCCGTTACGCCATCAGGACCGCCGTCGGCTCCACTCTGGGAGCCGTTGCCGCCGTCGCAAGCCAAGAGCGTGGCGCCAAAGAGAAGTGCAAAGAGACAGCTGCGCGTTCCGAGCTTCATATGCTCATTCTGCCTGGCTGGCAGGCATTGCACAATCGCCAAGGCCTTCGACAGTCGGCCACGCACTCCGCGCACGGTCGCCAGGGCGGCACGCGGAACGTGACCTAGAGCCCAAAGGCGGCAAGCAGACTGCGCAGGGGTGCCCCGGTGGCTCCATATCCGGCTCCAGGCGCCTCGCCTGACCAGTTCCAGGTGGTCGCAAAGATGTCGAGATGACACAGGGGCGCGTTGGCGAACTCGAGGAGAAAGTGAGCGGCATTGCGCGAGCCTGCGCCGGCGGAGGCGTTGCCCGGTAGGCGGGCCGTGTTGCGCAAGTCCGCCTCTTGATCGCTATTGGCCAAGGTGTGCCACAGCCTCTTGGGAAAAAAATGAAAGTCTTCGCCCATGGCCTGCCCCGCGCTTGCCAGATCGCTTTCGAAAGCCGGCTCCGCAAAGTGCACGGGGGTTGCGTAGGGACCGTAGGAGTTGAGCGCGGAGGTCGTCAGAGTCGCAAAGCACAGATAGCCACGCGGCTGGTACTTGCTGCCCGCATAGGCAATGCCGTCGGCAAGGATCAGGCGCCCTTCGGCATCGGTGTGATCGATGCGAACCGTCTTGCCAGCATAGCTCTTGACCAGGGCGCCAGGTCGCATGGCGCGCTCGCCCACAGCATTCTCACAGGTAGGCACGACCAAGAGCAGTGGCTCAGGGTGTTCGGCTTCGACGAGCGCCGTGAAGAGCGAGACCGCAAGGGCAGCGCCGCCCATGTCGTTCTTCATCATCGACACGAAGCTGGCGTAGGGCTTTACGTTGATGCCACCGGTGTCGAAGGTGATGCCTTTGCCGACGATGGCCAGAGGGGCGCTTTTGACCCCTTTGGGGCGATACGAGGCTAGAACCAGCCTTGGAGGGGAGCTGTCACTGGCACCACCGACGGCGCACAGCAGATTGAGACCGAGTTCCTTGCACATGGTCTCGTCGAGCACTTCCACCTGCACGTCTTTATGATCGAGTGCCCAGTTTTGCACATCCCTCGAGATCGCGATGCTCGTGCGCGTGCTCGGATCTTCGTTGACCCACGAGCGATACAGGTCTTCGCTCTTGCCGATGCGCTGCACCCGTTCGAAGAGCGCCGCGTGTTTGGGCATGCGCAGTCGCCCCTTGCTGCGGTGGTAGAGATCGAGCCCGATCGTCAGCAGGCATTCATCGCTCACCTCACTGCCGGCAAGACTGATGTCGCCAACATTGACAATGCCGCCCAGCGAGCGCAGGGCCTGATCGACGACGAAGCGCTGCTCGGCTAGCGAGAGAGTGGGAAGCGCGATCTGTAGGCGCGCCTGGCTCTCCTCCAGACTGAGGCGCCCTTGACCACCGGCAAGCACCCGCACCTCGGCGGATCCGGCCAGCACGTGCTCGGGACCTGTGAGCAAGAGTTCGAGCGAGTGTTGCGCTTTGGCATCGTCGGCTTTCACAACCCGAAGGTACCCCCGGGGCACGTGGAGGGGTGTGGCTGTGAGCCCGTCGATTTGCACCTACATGGCGGTACACAGATCGCCTCTGCCCCACATGCGCGGATGCGGGCTGCCAGAAGTTTCCACACCTAACAAGCCCGAGTATGCTGCCGCTCACGATGTCCAAGACCTTGAGCCTTGTTCTTCTTTCCCTTCTTTCTCTACCGGCCCTCGCGCGCGCCCAGAAAGCCGAGCCTGAGCCCGAGCCCGAAGTGAGCGGCGACGAGGTCGAGCTCGGCGACGAAGGCGTTTCCGATGATTACGATCCGGATGCCAGCTATGGCGGTCTCTCCGGCGGCGAGGAAAACCCCGACGCTCCCGACGCTGTCTTCGGCGAGAAGACCGAGGACAAGCCAAAGGTCAAGGCCACCAAGAAAGACGAGGGTTACCCAACGCGAGTGATCGACCGTCCGCTCAACTTGCCTGGCGGAACCTCGGAGATCAACGTCGCCATTCCCGTCAATGTCGACCCATTCGCCATCGCCGCCAGTCTGCAGGGCACCTACGCAATCACCAGTGAAGTGCAAGCCGGCCTGCGTTACGGCCTCGGCCGCTTCGCGGATGAATTTGCCGTTGGCAAGGCGGTCTCGATCGAAGCGCAGTACCTTTTCACCGACTTCGTGGCCGGCCAGCTCTCGATTCCCATGTACCTCGATCCCTTCGCGCTAGGCCTGGTGCTTGGCGCGCCGATGAAGTTCACCTTCTTCGATTCCTTCAGCCTGGTCGTCGGCCGGGATCTGATTTCCTTCCGTCTCTCGGAGTTCTTGCCTTCGATCGACAACGCCTCACAGAACGACGCCAACATCGCCAAGCGGGCCATCAACGAGACAGTGCCTCTGTGGGTCGGCAATCTGACCGGCGGCGCCATCTACCAGATGAGCGACAAGCTCGCCCTCGACGTCAACCTTGGCACGACCTTCGACGACACCATCGATGCCGCACGAGTCTTGATGAACGCGGGCATGCTCTTCGCCAGCAGCCACAAGCTCGACTTTGGCGCTCGCGTTGGCGCTAGCGACCTTAGCCAGTTCTCGCAGAGCCTCGAGCTGCGCCTGGTCCTCAACCTGCGAATCTGATCGAGGCGGCAGGAAAGGCTGCTACTCCACGCTGGCGCCGGCGTCTGAACTCGGCGCTGGTGGTGGCGGGGCGGCATCGCTAGCCGAATCGTCCAGCGTTGGCTCGGGCGTGGCCGACCCTCGCTCCTTGCCCTCATCGATATGTCGGGTCTTGGTGACCAGAACTTTTATGAGTCCAACCAACTGACCATCACTGGTCTCGACGCGACAGCTCCATAGACCGCTCGGTTTGGCTGGCAGTTCGCTGTCGAGGAGCTCCGAGCGCATGACCTCACCAGGGCAGCGCGGCACCGCCTCGGGTATGCGGCGCGCCAGCTCATGGCCGTTGTGCAGCCAGACGTGCACCACCTGATCGTTGATGCCGCCAGGCTCGCTGATCTCGGTGATGCAACGCAGACCATCGAGCTGGGTGTCGGGCATCTCGCGCATGGGCCCAGGAATGCACTCGTAGGAGCCCGCGCTGCCGTGGCCAATGCCACCAGCCGCCATGGCCATCGGTGCCGGCGGCACAAAGGCGCGCCCGAGATAGCAGGCGGCACAAAGCCCGGCCGTACTCAAAAGCATGATGGCCAGGCCTCGGCCCTTGAGCACACTGGCAATCGGATAGCTCAAAAGAGCAACGGCCGTCGGCGTAATAGCGGCCGCCGTCATCAGTGCGTCGAAGTGCGAGACGTGAAAGCTGAGCGGCAAGAGCACGTTGAGCACCGAGAACATGCACAGGCCGTACATACTGGCAGCGATGTTCTTGTGCTCCATGATGAAGTTGTCGAACACGAGATCCATGGTCGAAAGCACGGCGCACAAGAGCAGCAAGGGCACGATCCACCAGTTCGGCGAGCTGGTCGACCACATGGCGCTCGCTGCATAGAGCGGCACTAGGAAGAAGAACATCTGCTGGTACATCTGCTTGATAACGTAGTTGGTGACCAGGCGAACGCCCTTCTTCACGAAGCGTTCATCGGGCTTGCGATTGGCTGGCCCTACGATGAAGCGAAAGGCCACGAAGACCAGGATCCAGCTGGCCCCGAGCGCCATGAGGACTTTGTCGGCGTGTGCCAGACCCTTGCGGGCAAAGGCCATCACCACGATGCCAAAACCAAGAGCCACAAAGCTGTGCAGCCACCAGATCTTCTGCATCAGCCGCCGAAGCACGCTGACGTTGGCGAGCTCGCTGGGTGCGCTAGGCTGATTCACTCGCGATCATCTCCTTGATGCGAGCCAGTGCCACCTCAATCGTGGACATGGAAGGCCCGAACGAGAAGCGAAGATGCTGAGTAAAGCGCGAGGGTCGGCCCGAGCGGCGCTTGCCGGGATTTACGTCAAAGAACTCGCCCGGAACCGTTATCACCTTGCGCTTCAGAGCTTCTCTGAAGAAGCTCATGCCATCGCTGATGCTCTTGGGCAGGTGCTTGGCCGAGGCCCAGACGTAGAAGGTCCCTTCAGGGGGCGAATCAATCACGAAGCCAAGCTCGCGCAAACCAAAGAGCATGAGGTCGCGCTTCTTGCCAAACTCAGCGGCGATGGCTGCGGTCTCTTGCTTGGTGGCCGCCAGATCGAGGAGCGAAATCGCCGCCTGCTGCAAGGGGCGCGAGCCGCCGCCATCGAGGAAAGAGCCAGCGCTGCCGAGCGCTTCGATGATGCTGCGAGGTCCGATCGTCCAGCACACCCGCCAGCCTGGATAGCGCCAGTTCTTCGTTAGACCATCGATGACCACGACGGGGTCCTTGTTGACGTCTTCGACGAAGGCCGCCGCGCTGGTCATGCCGCCCGCAGCCACTAGATCGGGGCGCCACAGATAGTGCGAGTAGAACTCGTCGGCGATGAGGGTGCAGTCGAGTTCGCGGGCGCTCGCCACCCAATCGGCCATTTCCTGGCCACCGATGACCTTGCCGGTAGGATTGCATGGATTGGAAAAGAGGATGGCGGCCAGTCCGCGGCCATTGATTTCCCGGCGCAGTTCATCGTTGCTGAAGCTGTAGCCACGCTCGGCTTCGAGCAAGATGGGCGTGGAGGAGAAGCGACCGAAGACGTGCAAGAGCTCCTCGTAGGCGGTGTAGTCGGGAAGAAAGTGGCCGAGATTGACCTGCCCTAAGGCTGCCGCGCATCGAGTGAGGGCCGCACGCCCGCC
Source organism: Kofleriaceae bacterium (assembly GCA_024642805.1). Classification (GTDB taxonomy): domain Bacteria; phylum Myxococcota_A; class Polyangia; order Haliangiales; family Haliangiaceae; genus NORP324. The sequence continues at coordinate 11,332 of JAHEAK010000074.1, forward strand.
ACCCGAGATGCAGACGTTCTCGGCGCTGTACTGGCTGGCCATACCGCGCCTGTACAGCTGGTTGTACAGACTGGCCACGGCCTCGCGCAGCTCCCAGATGCCGGCGACGGGTGCGTACTCCTGATCGGCCAGGTCGATGTCGATCTTGGTTCGCCGCGTGGGGGCCCCTGGCAAGGCGCCGGCCTCGGGCATGCCCTGACCGAGGTTGCACCAGCTCTCGTCTCCGCCGCCAAAGCCCAGGCGCGTCGCTTCGCTGGTCACATAGATGACACCGGTCTTGGGGACCACGCGAAAGGCCGAGGGCAAATCTGGGGAGCTGGTGTCGGAGAGGGCGCGCGCCATGGCGATGGAGCCTAACGAGATTCGCAGGGCAAAACCACAGAGAGAGTTCGGCGGCGTAGGCCAGCGCGCGAAAAGCCACCTGGCTGTGCCATGGCGGCAGGGCGAACGCGATCCTCTTGCGATTCTGAATTCTTGGCGGCCAGCGAATCGGTCCGCGAATGTGCTATAGGCTGCTTCGGTGTTAACTCTTGGGCAAGTGCGCGGTCAGGCGCGAGTCGTCGAGCTTCTGCAGCGTGCGCTCGCCAGTGGACGGGTCGCTCAGGCCTACCTTTTCGCCGGGCCTCAGGGTTGCGGGAAGCACAGCACAGGCCTTGCCCTGGCCAAGGCACTCAACTGCCTTCGCCACCCAAACCAAGGTTGCGATAGCTGTGATGCCTGCTCGAAGATCGATCAGGGCATCCACCCGGATGTGCGCACTCTCGAGACCCAGGGCGCTCAGGCGCGCATCCCCATCGAGACTATTCGCAAGGAGGTCATTCCTGCGCTGGCCATGCCGCCACACGAGGCGCGGGCACGTGTGTTCCTGATCGAAGAAGCGGGCTCCATGGCAGGCCCGGCCGCCAACGCGCTGCTCAAGACCCTCGAAGAGCCGCCACCGCGCACGCACTTCATCCTGGGCAGCGTAGCTCCTGTGCGCCTTCTGCCAACCATTCGCAGTCGCTGCCAGCGCGTAAACTTCCAGGCCTTGCCAGCCGACCTGGCTGCGAGCCTGCGCGGCGACGAGGACACCGCTGACGACATTCGCAATCTCTGCGATGCCATGCTCGCAGCCAGCGAGGGCCGAGGTCTGGTCAACATCCTCGATGCCGCCAAAAGCGCCAGTGAGCGAGCGACCTTGCTCGGGGCCCTGGAGCAGTACGCCCAACACTGTCACCTGGCCGCACGTCGTTCTATCGAAATCGGCGCAAGCGACAACGCCAAGGCCTACGCAGGGCGCGCACTGAGCGCTCTGGAAACCCTGGTCGCCGTGCGCGATCACAACGCCCATGGCCAACTGGCTGTCGAGCACTTGCTCGTCGCTACGCGTGGCCTGGCGGTCAAGCCTGTGGTGAGCGCATGAGCGACGAGAATTCTTCCAAGCCTTCCGATCCGAGCAAGCGCCGCCGACGCCGACGGCGCAAGCCTGAGGGCAGCGCCGCGGCCACCTCAGGTAGCCCCGAAACCAACACCAGCAGCTCTGCGGGCGGCGAGGCGCGAGGCACGGGCAAGGCACCGGGACGCAGCTCCCGACGGCGTCGCAACAGCAGGTCGAACGCGCCAGGCGCCTCCTCCCATCGCGAGACCAGCGGTGGACGCGGCCGTTCCGGGGGACGTGAGGGCTCAGGGCGACGCGAGGGCTCAGGGCGACGCGAGAACTCTGGGGGACGCGAGAACTCTGGGGGACGCGAGAACTCTGGGGGACGCGAGAACTCTGCTGCTCGAAGCGAGCGTTTCGAGGGCCGAGACGATAGCGA
>JAHEAK010000641.1 GCA_024642805.1 Kofleriaceae bacterium
CTATCCACGTGCTGTCGGTGGACCAGAGGCACCTGCCAGTGAAGTACCAGGTCTGGCCCGGAGTCGGAGCGAACCACCCAGCTAAATGGTGATCTGCGATCGACGACAAGGCCCTCGCCGCTCGGACCATCGATGAAGGGTTCGTCGAACAGCGCAAAGGCGTAGTTTTGCGCCATCTCCAGCTTCACCGATGCCCCCGGCGGGACGCCGCTGATTCGCAGCGCGACGTCAACCAGGGCGGCCTTGGGATCGGAGATCGTTAGCTCATACGCCAGGCTCATCGGCTGCTCGATGGCGGCACTGGCAGTCGGGCTTCGCGACGAGCCTCCACAAGAGGAGAGCCACATGGCGATCATAGGCAGGCCCAGGGTGGCTAGCGTCTGGGTTGTTAGCGTCTTGGTCATAGCGCTCATCGTCGCGCCCTCAACCGGGTCTGTTGCCTTGGTATTCCATGGTCGTCCGTGCTTTTCAAAGAATATGAACAGGTTCGCAACTGCCCCCACGCCGCGTCGATGTGGCTACGGAAGGTCGATGCCAATACGGAAGCGGCGCGGCGGGATGCTGGTGGTGACCGCGCTCGGTCCCATGCACATGCCAACCAGACCTGGGCGTGGCCACGACACCGCTTGCGCGAGCGCATAGGTATAGGTCTCATTGGCGAAGGCGCATAGCGGTGCCTGCCATTGCAGATGCCCGGTCTTGCTGAGGGCGGCGAGGTACGCGCCCTGCTCTGGGACAGCAGATGTGGCCGGCTCGGAGACGTTCAGCACGGCCAGCACGCTGTCACCGCTCTTGACCAGAGCACCGACGCCGCCATGCAGTCGCGAAAGCCAAAGGCTCTTTCCCGAGGCGTCGAGGCCTTCGACGAAGCCGCCCGCCTGGCTGGTACTTGCACATGCCTTCTCGACACCGGAGAACTCGATGTTGCCGCCGACGATCGCGCCGCCATCGGCAAGGGCTACGAGGCTGGTGGGCTCGTCGCGGTATCCGCTGCCGCCGATGCGATGGGTCCACACGCTCTGCCCCGCGTTATCGAGTTGCTCGACCTGCACATCATTGTCGATCGTCGCCTCGCCACCGAGCTTTTGATTTGGCTTGGTACTCACCTGGGCAGCGAGAAGCACACCACCTCGCTCATCTGGTGCGAGCACGGGCCCCCAGTAGTAGAGCATGGCCGGTCCGCCAGTCGTGTGCACCCAGCGCAGCTCTCCCGTCTTGCTCAGAGCCGCGACGAAGGTACCCATCTCGCCAGCGGCGGAGGCGGCATCGTTTGGCCCTGCGATCGTTCCGCTGAAGTGAGCGGCCACAAAGGGCGCGCCCTGCTTGTCGATTGCGACGCTCGCACGACCGATGAGCGCAAAGTCTGGGCCAGCTAGCACTCGATCCCAGAGGGTCTTGCCCGAGCGCGAAGAGATGGCTTCCAGATGCAGGCCTGGGCTGCCGGTGCACTCCGGCCCCGGTGGCAAGGGCACCGGGTCACAACCGATGCCCGTGCGTTGGTAGCTACCTTTGCACTGTTCGGCTGGCGCTGGCCTGACCCCACACTGCCACAGCACCAGGACCTCATCGCCGATCGCAGAGACCTGATGAACACTCTGGCCAAAGCGGGGACTCATGGGATCGAGGCCCGGAGGCGGCGCGACACCCACTTCGAGCAGGCCGATGTTGCTTGCGCGATCGTTTGTGTCGACCCAGTGCACGGGCAGCGCCGCGGGAGGTGCCGTAGTCGGAGTAGCTTCACAGATCGAGAGCGCGGAGCCGGTGTCTATCGCATCCGTGCTGGTTTGCGCTTCGACCAGTCCTGGGCCTCGAAGCGGGGGCGCGGGGGCGGGCGCTTTACCAACGCAAGCACCAAGGAGTGAGAGCATCAACCAGCAACGAAAGGGGCGCATGCTGACAACGCTACCACGCTGCCAGCCGATGGGCTTGCCGCCCATTCGGGCACGCAACCGCTCCGGTCAACAGGCCGGGCCGCCAACGTGATCGATGACAAGTAGAGCAGCGTGTCATGCATCAGCCTGTGACAGGCCCCACGGGTCCCGACCAGCATGGAAGTCGCTCGTGGCACTATTCTGCAGTGGGAGTCGAGGTTAGCCTGGCCAGCACAGGAACCATGAAGAAAGCAGATTTCAAATCCATTGAGTCGGAGGAGCAATTCGTCGAGCTCCTGAAGAAGCACACGCTCTATCGCGAGGACGATGTGACCTTCGAGAGCCTCGGCGCCGAGGGCATGTACGTCTACAGCGGTGACGATTTCCGCGTCGACGAAGGTCTCTTGGCCGACATGGGCATGAGCGCGCTCTTGATAGTGGGTAATGTCGAAGCCGAGCTTCTCTCGATCGGCACGATCTTGTGCGACTACGGCGTCTTCTGCGTGACCGGCGATCTTCGTTGCCGCGATATGCACTACTGCACCGAGTCCACGGGCGTGAGCATCGGTGGAAACCTCGAGATCGAGAACCTTCTCTACGCTGATTGTGGCAACTCAGTGCTCCAGGTCAACGGCGACCTGCGCGCCAAGCTCGCCTTCATTTCACAATGCTCGGTCGACATTCTCGGCAGCAATCAGGCGCAGTTCGACGAGGACCTGAGCGTGAGCGACCTGGCGTCCATTGGCCTGCCGAGCGATGGCGAGCAGGAGCCGGACGACATCGTGCGCGCCTACTTCGAAGCGCTTGCCGAGTAGGTGATAGCAGCCCTCTCTGTCGTGCTAGATCTCGCTAGACGAAGAGGCCCATCTCGAGGTCATCGAGGAAGCTATTGTCCTCGAGCCGGATGCGATGCAGATGGCGTCCTTCGAGCTTGAATTGGTGTTTCTCGTAGAGGCGAATGGCGCGCGCGTTGCTCGCGCGCACGTTCAACTCCACCTTGATGACCGAGGGGGCCGCGCGCGCCCAGTCGAGGAGCGCCTGCAAGAGCAGATTTCCAATACCGCGGCCCTCGTGCCCGGGATGAACCACCAGGGTGAGCCGAACGATGTGGCGGATCGAAGCTAAGCCCATGGGCACAAGCAAACCATGCCCGACGATGGCTCCACCCTCTTCCGCCACCAAGTAGTGGCCATCGGCTGCGTCGGCCAACGCGACGATCGTGCGAAGGAAGGTGTCGTCCTGCAGCTCGTGTGGCCTCGAAGCCAGCAAGCCGGGTGTTGCAGCCCATGTGCGCTCCGCCTGCGCTAGCTGTGCGGCATCCTCGGGACGTGCAACTCGCAAGGTGAGCGTGTCCATGTAGCGCAGCCTACCACGGGCTCGTATGGCATCTCGTGATGACGCGCGGGTATGGCGCCCGGTTTAGGCGAAGACTTTGAAGAGCAGCGCGATATTGGCCGCGACGATAATGACAGCCAGGGCTCGGCGCAAATGCGCGGGATCGAGGCGATGGGTCAGGGAGGCACCGAGTTGCGCAGCGATCGCGGATCCACCCATGAGCGCCATGGCAAGTCCGAGGTGCACGTGGCCCATGCGGCTGTGCTCGAAGGTGCCGATGAGCGA
>JAHEAK010000075.1 GCA_024642805.1 Kofleriaceae bacterium
GACATACACGAGGCCGAGATCGCAGAAGAGATTGCCGCTGTGAACGCCAAGACGAATCCTCACTAGACTCCTGAATTGGAGGCGCCACCCCGTAGCCGCGGGTGGCGCCTTAGCAGTGTGGGTGATGCCTTAGCCATGGGTGATGTAGTAGGTGAGGTCCGCGATCATGGCATTTCGGTCGTCCACCATCAGGCGAGTAATATCCGCCAGCGACACCATTCCGCACACCCGACCGCCATCCACGACCAAGAGGCGGCCGTGGCTGCAGCCATTGACGCGATGCCAGGCTTCCTCTAGAGAGGTTTGGCTGGAGACCAGCGCGGGCCTCTCGCTCATGACCTCATCGACTCGAATCAAGTGCGGATCGAGTTGCGCAGCAATGACGCGGGTCATGATGTCATTGAGCGTGAGTACGCCAGCAATCTGGAACTCCTCCTCCACCACCAGCAACGCGTCGAGCCCGAGGTCAGCCATGTGCGTGACGGCCTCGTCGACCGTCGCCGATGCAGCGACGCTCGAAGGCAACGAGTCATTGAAATTAAGAATGGCTGCGATAGTTTGCATCACTGGCGATCTCCATACTCACGGGCACGCTCGCCATCTGTCTAGTCGGCGCTGCCTCCGTCATTGCAGTCTTGCTACCTTGGACCACGCGTCCCCCACCCATGCGCTTGGCTTCGTACATCGCGCGATCGGCCGTTTCCAGAAGCTCGCGCAGGTCCGACTTGGTCGAGCCCGCCGTCGCAACACCGATCGAAAGCGACACATGAGGCGTGCCGATGCGCATGAGAGAATCTCTGTGAATCGACGAGGAGATTCGCTCACCGAGCGAGAACGCCACCTCGGCACTGGTCTGCGGGGCAATCACGAGGAACTCATCACCTCCAAGTCGACCAACCACATCCGAGATGCGCACCGAGCGACGCAACACGCGTGCGACCAGCCGCAGAGCCTCATCGCCGGCACGGTGACCTTGCTCATCGTTGATCTGCTTGAGCTTGTCGACGTCGATCATCAAGACCGCGACCGAGTAGCGACCGCGCGCGCAGCGAGCAACCTCTTCGCGGAGGCGACTCCAAAGGGTTCTGCGATTGCCAATACCCGTCAGCGGATCGCGAAGCGAGAGCCTGCGCAATGCTTGCAGCTGCAGCGCGTTCCTGTAGGCAGGCAACATGAAGAGCAGGACACAGGCAAAGACCAGACCTAGGTAGAGCGACGAGCCGCTAGCGACACGCGACCCCAGAAGCGCGAGCGCGATGACGGCCAACGAGCGAAGCGCCGCACTGAGCACGTAGCTCCAGATACCAAGCAAGGGCGCTCGCCACTGGACCGCCAGGGCCTCCTGCTCTTGAAAATCGAAGCGAGCCACCCCTGTTGCCCTATTGGCCATGTGCACAGACTCCTTCTCCTTGAGCGACTCCAGCACGTGGCTCCTCGGAGGACGGCAGCTCGGGCAACCACGAGGACTGATGAGGCGAGCGAGCAGCAGGCTCATCTGGTCGCAACATGAGTTCTGCGAACACGCCGAGCTCGTGGCAATCGAAGGGGGTCATGAACACACCGGTCGCGCCGTTTTGCCAAGCAAGACGACGCAGCTTCTCGTCTTCGTTTGGAGTCAGTAGAATGAAGGGCGTGTCCCAGCCGAGCTGCCGCAGGCCCTTCAAGAGGTTGAGCCCGGTGCAGCCCGCTAAAATCGAGTCGGCGACGATGAGCCGCGGTCGAGTCTTCGACGACTCGACCAAGACGGCGTCAGCCAACGACTGAATCAGATGAAAGCCATCCGCAACGGAGACAATCTTACATCCGAGCGGCCGCAAGGCCGCCTCCACGTGCGAGCGCAGAGCGGAGTCGGCGATGGCCACGATTGCAAAGGGCGTCGCTGGCATTCGAAGCTGCGCGTCGGGCGCTATCGGCATGGTTGCTTGGAGTGCTTGCGAAGAGCGAGTACTAGCTTGTGGCTCGGAGCTGAGTTGAGTCATGAAGTGCTTTTCCCTTGTCGCTGTCGATTGTCGCTGTCGAAGGTCCCGATCGAATGTCTGTGGACTCGAGGTCTGAGAGGAGCAAATGAGGTCCACTAATCACCGCCACCGAGATCGCAGTAGTACTCGGGGAATTCCAGTGCGGACATGGGGGCTGCGCAGTCGCGACAGAACACAACAATAGAATCCGCGTCGTCGAGGATGAGATTCTCGGGGCTGTGACACGCAGCGCAGGTTCGACGTAAATCGTCACCGCGTTGCCCCCATGATGAGGACGCTCTTGAGGAGGCACTCGGCGAGGCACTTGAGGACGCACTCGAGGTCGCACCCAAGGTCACCCCACGGCGATGTCCTCGAATGCCTCGCCCTCGCTTGCGGAAGTCCCCCGCACCCACCTGATGTGGGCCCTTGTCGCTATCTTGCATGTGCATCATCCCCTCCCCTAACCGTTGTCCACACCTATGGAAGGTTCGTGCCAGAAGATGCCGCTCCTGGCTCTCAGGTGAATCGCGTGGTTGAGCCAGTGGTGCACAGTTGCACTGCTACCGACTCGCCTGCGCGTGCTGCAATCAACCGCGAGAGTTCGCGGGCATCGCTCGGTAGCGACGATCTTTTCGAGTCACAGGCTGCGCTTAGCAATGGACTTCCAGCTGCTACCTTTAGGTGATGCCTGTCTCATCGCTGGTTACCGAATGGTGACGCGTGCGAGGTGATACCGGCGCTCCCGACCTGATGCCGCTTGCGGGAAAATCACCGCCAGCGGGCGTTTGCTCGCGAGTTTTTTCTCAGTCAGCAACACAGGCCCTGACAATCGCGCGCCTGACGCGGGCTCCAAGATCGATTTCGCGTTCAGAGCTGCGCATGGGCGTGCTAGGGTGCCAATCCTGCGCATTTCAGTTGTAACTTTCGCCCTTCTTTTTCACACAGGCTGTGGAACCATCACTCCGGATAACGATCAGGTTATCGACATCGTCTACGACCCTTGCGACGGTGTAGAAATACGCGCTGCTGAGGACACGACAGCATCCGAGCTTGTCGCCATCGATCGCGCGATCGCGATCTGGCAGAACGTCTCGGTGGTCGACCTCAGCAGTCTCGCGCCGCCGTCGCCACCGAGCTCGTCCTTGCAGACCCTCGACATTCGCTTTGAAGATGCGGCCCTGCTCTTTCGCGGCGTTTATGAGGACGATGTCGGCGACGTTATCGTCAATCGTCGACTGAGCGATCCCGAGCAACTTGCCATCACCGTCGCCCACGAAGTGGGTCATGCCTTGGGCCTGCCTCACATTGACTCTCGAGTCTCGGTGATGAACAGCGGCAACATCACGGTCCTTCCGCAAGAGAGCGACGTCGAAGCCCTGGCAGCCCTCTGGGGCCCGTGCGTGCAGATCGACAAGCCCTCCGCACAATAGGAGCGCTCTCCGAGAGGAGAGCTCACGAGTCGATCTGGCCTTCCGCCAGGGCTGGCTGGGTCGCGGACTGCGCGCCTGGCTGGGTCGCGGACTGCGCGCCTGGCTGGGTCGCGGACTGCGCGCCTGGCTGGGTCGCGGACTGCGCGCCTGGCCGGGTCGCAGACTGGCTAAGAGGCTGCGCCCCCAGCAGACTCGCCACGGTCGCCGACAGAGCGACGAGATCGAGTGGTTTGGTCAACAAGGGTCCAGGCGGATCCAAACGCAGGGTGGAATAGCCAGACATATAGGCTACCGCTATATCGGGGCGAATGGCCTGCGCGTGCGCGGCGAGAGCATCGCCCTTCATGTCTGGCAGGGAGTAGTCGACGAGCAAGACATCATAGTGACATCCGCCGGCCGCCATGAGAGCAAGTGCGTCGCCACCATTGCCCGCTGTCGCCACTCGCCAGCCTTCGCCCTGCAAATAGTCGGCGATAGCGAGCCGGGCGGACGCCATGTCCTCAACCACTAAAATCGCGCCACGGTCGATATCGGCATGGACTTGCGCACGGCGTGTGGCGCCGCCCTGCCTGCCTTGAATCAGCTCATGTAGACGGTCTGCGGCGACCGGTTTCTGCGCGAAGAGCACCGCGCCTACGATCTCCGTTTGGATGGCCACTTCCCGCGGATAGCCTGACATGTAGATAACCCGTATCTCCGGGAAGATCATCTGCACCTCATGAGCAACCGCGATGCCCATGATCTTGGGAAGCACCACGTCGACCACCAGGGCGTCGAGGGCGCCTTCGTGGCCTCGAGCCAGGTCGACGGCTTCCTGACCGTCGCGGGCCGCCAACACCTGGTAGCCGCGGCTTTCCAAGGACCAGCGCAGAGCGCGCCGCACATGGTCATCGTCGTCAACGAGCATCACGGTGCCAAGGGTCTCCGCAGGCGCCTGCGGCTCCTCGGCGACCAGCATGCTCACGTCTGGCTTCGGTCTCAAAATCTGGGCAATGCGGCGCAAGAGAAACACGCCGTCAAAGGGCTTTTGCAGAGTCTCGAGTTCGGCGTCGGTGCGCCCTTCCCCCTTGAGCCACTCGGCCGTATGCGCCGACATGTAGAGAACCTTGATGCCTGGCTTGAGCTCGCGCACCTCGCGGGCAATGCGCTCGCCGCTCAGATCGGGCAGCACCACGTCGGTGAGCAACAAATCAAATGGCTCTGGATGTTGCTTACAGCACTCGATGGCATCGGTGCCCGACTGCGCGCGCAGCACGCGATAGCCCGCGCCCTCGAGATAGTAGCGAATCGTAAGGCACACAAGGCGATCGTCCTCGCACAGCAAGATGGTGCCGTGCCCAGGTTGGTCGCTCGCAACCTCCACGACGGGTTCGACGCGCGGTACTTCGTACTCCACCAAGGGCAAAAGAATCTCGAAGCGCGATCCCTCATGCTCTGCGCTGCGCACATCGATGTGCCCACCCGATTGCTTGACGATACCGTAGACGGTAGCGAGTCCGAGCCCAGTGCCTCGCCCCGAAGCCTTCGTGGTGAAGAAGGGCTCAAAGAGGCGCTCGCAGGTCTCCGCGGGCATGCCAACGCCGGTGTCCTCCACCGAGAGCTGCACGTAGGGACCGGCGGGCACGGCTTCGTTTGGCCCGATCTTCCAGCGATTGTCGACTGGCAGCGAGACGGTGTGCGACTCGATCCGAAGGCGACCACCAGTGGGCATGGCATCGCGCGCGTTGACGGCAAGGTTCATCAAGACCTGGTTGATCTGCCCAACATCGGCCTGCACGCGACTTCGGCCAGCCCCGAGACTGAGCTGAATCTCGATGTCCTCGCCAAGCAAGCGCCGCAAGAGCGCCTCTTGATCGCGAACCACTTTGTCAAACTCGAAGATGTCCAACTCGACCTCGGCTTTGCGACTAAAAGCCAGGAGCTGTTGAGTCATGGCAGTACCGCTCTCCGCGGCCTTCTTGATCTCGCTCAAATACATTCGGTCCGAGCGCCCCGAGTCGACGCACTCGAGGGCAACGCTGGCGCACCCGCTCACGCCCATTAGCAGGTTGTTGAAGTCGTGGGCCACGCCACTGGCCAAGAGCCCGAGTGCCTCCATCTTTTGCGATTGCCTTAGCTGTTCTTCCACGCGGCGCGACTCGCTCAGATTGCGAATGAAGCCACAGAAGCCCCGGCTGTGCCCTACGTGCATCTCTGACAGAGAGAAGTGAATGGGAAAGGTGCGTCCGCTGCTGTGGGCCGCCGTCATATCCCGCCCGGCACCCAGACTGTTGCGCAGCTTGCGCAGGCGAGAGCCTTCCTCAACGGCATTGACGCGGGCTTTGCGAGCGTCCTTCTTTATGGTCGGCGTTATCAGCTCGAAGACGTCGCGCCCCAAGATCTCTTGCTGTCGATATCCAAACATGCGCTCGGCGCTGGGATTCACTGACTCGATGCAGCCGTCTTGATCGAGAGTGATGATGCCCTCGTGCGCAGCCGCAAAGATCGCTCGACTGCGCTCCTTTTCAATCGACGCTTCCTGCTCGAGTCTCCGCTGCTCGGTGATGTCGATACCAATGGACAGAATGCCGCCGATGCTGCCATCCGGTTCTCGGAGGACCTCGGCCGACCATTGAATGAGCCGTTGCACGCCGCTCTTGGTGACGATGTGGTAAGCGCTACTCAGGTGCTGAAGGTCGGGGTTTCGCTCGTGCATCGAGGACATCAGCCCCTTGCGACTCTCAGGCGGCACGAAGAGCTCGAACCAATCGAGTCCGCGCACTTCATCGAGTGCAAAGCCTGAGAGCGTCTCCATGAAGCGATTGAACTGGACGATGCGGCCAGCGGTATCCACGACCAGAATGATGACAGGCGCCGCATCGCCAAGCCGCTCGAGATACTGCTTCTTGCGCCGCTGGCTCTCCTCATGTCGAACGCGTGCGCCAACGTCCTCGACGATGGCAAAGATGCGTAGCGAGCCGGCATCGGTCTCCCGCATGGTCGAGGTCGTGACTTCGGTCCACACCACCTGCCCGTCCTTGCGCAAGAATCTTCGCTTGACGCTCTCTTGTCCCTGGAAGGCCTGCGCCTCATCTTGAAGTTGTTCCGCAACCTTTGCGTGATCCTCAGGGTGCGTGATGTCGAGGATGTTGAGCTGCCGCAAATCAGACTCGCTGTACCCAAGGAGGTGGCACAGTGCCGGATTTCCCCGCAAGAGGCGACCATCGCCACCGCTCACCAGAATGCCGCTGCTGCTCTCTCCAAAGGCAAGGCCCAAGCCTTCGTCGCTGTCTACCTTGCCAAGGAAAGGGCGCAGCCGATCACGCGGCTGACAATCATCGCTATCGTTCAACGCTCAGCCTCCGTTCGCACAGGGCCGCACACATCCGACGAGGGATGCACTCGTCGATGAAGGCAGGCCGCGTGTGCGTGCGCTTGGAGATGTACCGAGATGTCAGGGGGTACCTCTATGGTGTTTTGGTGACGCACATGGAAGCTCTACTCTTGGTTCAATCCCCGCGTAGTCTTGATGTTCTGAGAGTGCGAAATGCCGTGCAACTGGCCGCCCGATGTCAGGCTGCTCGAGGCAAGGAGGATCCGGATTGTGTTTGCGTGGCATGCGCGATCACTCGTGCCGCAAGGCAAGTCGCGCAATGCAATCGCAGCGCCAGGCCGGTAGGTCGCGCGCCCAGACTCAGCGAGCCCAATCTCGGCAGGGTCAGGCCGCCCTACGCCCGCTAGCGGTTGGCATCGAACTCGGTGGTATCGAGGCCAAAGTGCTCGATGCGGTAGCGAATCTGGTCGCGATTCATACCGAGCAGCTTGGCCGCGCGTGTGCGATTTCCCCGCGTGCGCTTGAGGGCCTGTTGCACAAAGCTCTTTTCCACGTCGCGAATATCCAGGCCCCCTGCCGGTAGCTGAAACGAATTTTCCTGGATCGAGGTGCTCGCCAGCATGTCGAAGTCACGCCTGGTCAAGACCTCGCCGCGCGCCAGCAGCACAGCGCGTTCGATGGCGTTCTTCAGTTCGCGAACGTTGCCCGGCCAGGGATAGGTGCGAATGAGTTGCATGGCACCCTCGTCGATGGACCGAACCTTCTGACCAAACTCCTGATTGAAGCGGTCGACGAAGTGCGTCGCCAAAAGCTCGGCATCGCCTTCTCGCTCGCGCAGGGCCGGCAAGCGGATCATCAGCACCGCGAGGCGATAGTAGAGATCCTCGCGAAAGGAGTTGCGCTTGACGGCGTCCCGCAGCTCGACGTTGGTGGCCGCGACGAAGCGCACGTCCGCGCGAATATCGGTGTTGCCGCCAACGCGGCGAAAGGTCTTGTCCTCGAGAAATCGCAGAAGCTTTGCCTGCAGGCCCAACTCGAGTTCTCCAATCTCATCGAGAAAGACCGTGCCGCCGGCCGCGTGCTCCAGCAGGCCAATCTTGCGCGTTTTGGCATCGGTAAAGGCGCCACGCTCGTGGCCAAAAAGCTCGCTCTCTAGCAGGGCTCCCGGCAGGGCCGAGCAGGTAATGTTTAGGAAGGGGCTCCCAGCTCGCTCGCTCTGCATGTGGATCGCGCGAGCAATCAAGTCCTTACCGGTACCACTCTCGCCGGTCACCAATACGGTCGACCCAGGGCTGGAAGCAATGCGCGCCACAAGTTCGGCGACCTTCGCCATTTGTGGAGAACGTCCGACGATGGACAGATCCTGGGCGCTGCGCGCACGCTCTTCGCGAAGAGCGCGCACCTCGCGACGCAAGCGTGTGGTCTCTAACGCTTTCTGCGCAAGCAGGCTGAGTTCATCCAAATCGACCGGCTTGCCAACGTAGTGGAAGGCGCCAGCGCTCATGGCGGAGACCGCGTGAGACACGCTGGTGTGTGCGGTCAGCATAATGACGGGTACTTCCGGATGCTCCGCCTTCATCTCCTTGAGGAGATCGAATCCAGAGCCATCCGGGAGTCGATAGTCGACCAACGCCAGATCGAGATCCGAAGACAGATACTCGCGGGCAGCACGAACGCTATCTGCCTCCAACACCTCGTAGCCGGCCTGAGAAAGCTTGGCAGACACGGAGAGTCGGATAGACGGCTCATCATCAACGACAAGGACTGTTGTTCGATTAGCACTCATACGTGTAGCCATGCGGGAGCAAGATTCGTACCCACAGCGAAAATTTCCGCGCCAACTCGGAAAGGATATAACTCGTTATGGTTTTGATCGCGGACCAATTGTTGGCGGTGCGAGATAATCGACCACGCTGGTGTTTTTTTCGCGCTCATGAAGACGCGTTCTGCGAATTTTACCGTAATACGGTTTCGTCGCAAGCGGAGCCTGCCATTGCCATCACAGCGGCGCAAGCGCGAGCTAGCGAGCTCACTCCTGCTCGCCGAGGCGCAACACGCCGCGGCGCAGTATTTAGTGAGTGGCAGCATTCGCCTGCACGCGGCTCGTGCCGCCAAGGATGACCCGAACTACGTGATGCTGCTGATGTTTGCGCAGATCCAATCGGGGGCAGCTGCCTGTGTAGAGCAGTGGTTTGTTATCGACGCTCACAGCCACGACGCCCTCGTAGGAGCCCTCGCTATTGATGATTTCGATCTCGTATGTGCCGGTACCCAGGCTCATGGTCAGGTGGCACGCTGGCCAGTCTTCTGGAATTTGAGGAGCTATCTCGAGGTACGGCCAGCGCACGCGGCAGCCGAGGAGTTCTTCCACCCCGATGCGCCAGTACCAGGCGGCGGAACCGGTATACCAACTCCAACCACCGCGACCCCGCTGGCTGCCCACGCTGTACACGTCGCCAGCTAGCACATAGGGCTCGACAGCATAGGTCTGCGCTTGCTCGCGATTCTCGGCGTGGGTAATGGGGTTGAGCATGCGAAAGAGCTCGCAGGCCTTACTACTTTCACCTAGACGGAAGAGAGCCCACACTAGCCAGGTGGCCGCGTGGGTGTACTGGGCACCGTTTTCGCGAATGCCGGGCGGGTAGCCTTTGATGTATCCAGGCTCCCGACGCTCCTTGTCGAACGGCGGCCAGAGCAGTCGCACCAAGCGCGCGTCCTGGTCGAAGAGCTCGTTGAGAGCTGCCTCGATCGCCTGTCGCGCACGCGCGGGTTGTGCGGCACCCGAGATGACCGCCCATGACTGGGAGATGGAGTCAATTCTCGCTTCTCGCGAGGCCGCCGAGCCAAGAGCTGTTCCGTCGTCGTAGTAGGCCCTGCAGTACCACTTTCCATCCCATGCTGCTTCCAGCCCTTCGAGCAGCTCCGTCGATCGTGCCCGAAGCCTGCGCTCGTCGCTGTGCTGGTTGCGCGCAGCACACAGAGGCGCGAACTCTTGCAGAACGGTGTAGAGGAACCAGCCCAGCCACACGCTCTCGCCGCGGCCCTGGGCGCCCACCAGGTTCATGCCGTCGTTCCAGTCGCCGCCTCCGATCAGGGGCAGCTTGTGGGGCCCAAGTGTGTGGGCGCGCTCTAGAGCCCGCATGCAGTGCTCGTAGAGAGTGGCCGAGTCTTCGCTGGTCTCAAAGGCTCCGTACAAGTCGTGCTCGCCCTGCTTGAGCTCGGCGCCGCGCAAAAAGGGCACGCGCTCGTCCAGGATGCTCTGGTCGCCAGTGGTCTCGATATAGCGCGACACTGCATATGGCAACCAGACCAAATCGTCGGAGCAACGAGTGCGCACGCCCAAGCTGGCGGGAGGGTGCCACCAGTGCAGGACGTCGCCCGCGTCGAACTGATGGGCGGCAACCACGAGAATGTGGGCACGGGCCATGCCTGGCGCGATAGCACTGAGCGACATCAGATCTTGCAGCTGATCGCGAAAGCCGATAGCGCCACTGGACTGATAGAAACCGGTGCGCCCGTAGATTCGACTACTCACGGTTTGATAGAGGGCCCAGGTATTGAGCATCAAATCGAGCGCAGGATCTGGCGTTGCGATCGCGACCCGTTGCAAGAGCTGCTTCCAATGCTGGTCGCGCTCGACCCTCGCTTGCGCCACGAAGTCAGCCCCTTTGCTGCGAGCGGCGAGGGTGAGTGCGGCCTGCCGATTTGCTCCCCAGCCGAGCGCAAAGTGCAGGCGCGCGGTCTGCCCCGGGCGCATGTCGACGTGCATTTGCAGCGCGCCACAACTCAAGGCCGAGCCCTTGTCACTGTTGGACAGGCCGAGACGGCGCAGCGCATCGGGTTGACTCCAGCCACCGAGCCCGAGGAACTCCGTGGGATCGACCGTGAATCCATGGGTCTTCTCGCTACCCACTAGGAAGGCCGCCTGCGTGGGAAAGCTCGTGTTCCATGGGTTCGATGCCACCAGCGCACCGGTGTCGGGATCATAGCTCGCTGTCACATGAGGACCGTGGGTGGCGCTTCGACCACCCAGAACCCAATCCGCGCAATAGGTAATCGTGAGTCGTCGGTGACGCTCGCTTTGGTTTTCCAGCGTCAGCTCCACGAACTTGACGGCCTCGACGGCATGCACGCTGACCGTCAGCGTGTGCATCAGTTCATGGCTGGCATGTCGAAAGCACGAGTACCCTATGCCGTGTGCGATCTCGTAGGGCAATTCGCTGGGCATGGGCGTCGGCATCGGACTCCAGATCGCAGCTGTCTCTTCGTCTCGAAGATACACAGCCTCCGAGGGCGGATCGCAGACCGGATCGTTGGACCAGGGCGTGATGCGATTTTCGCTGGCGTTGTGCACCCACGTGCAGCCCAGCCCGCGCTCGGAAACCATGGTCCCAAAGACCGGGTTGCTGAGCACGTTGCACCAGGGTGCCGGCGTCGCCTGCGTCTCGCTGCGCTGATCGTGGCCAAGGTAGAGCACGTACTCATTGCTGGCGCGATCGAAACCTCCCCAGCCATTGTCAAATAGCAGCTGAGACCTTCGAGCGAGAGCCTTCGACTTGGACTCGCCCTCGGCAGCATGAGTGGACTTGAAGAGCGGCAGAAGCTTGGCTTGATGGACATCGCGAGCAAGCTGCTCACTGAGGCTTCCGGAATCAGAGTCGAGCACGACGCCGGCCGCCGCTTCCAGCGCGCGCAGGTCACCCGCTTGCAGTTGCCCCTTGGCGACGATGCTCACATTGGGATGCAGATCGACGAGGTCGATGGAGCGTGCCAGTCGTCGCAGTTGCTCACGCGCTTCATCGCTATAGCCAGTCGCGTCGTGCACCACGACGATCAGATCCCAGAGCAAGTTTTGCTCGACGAAGTAGCGCTGCGCCCGCAGCAATTGCGCGAGAAGCTGCGCGTCCTCGGAACGTCGATGGACCACGACGATGGGATTGTCACCGGAGATGCCGTGGCCCCACAGCCGTGCGCGCAACCCGCCAGCCCTTCGCTCGTCTGAGCGGTGCACCATGCGTGAGAGCAGAAGCTGGTAGAGGGCTTCCTCCGCTGCTCGCAGGTGGTATTTGCCCAGTCTCTGGCGCATGGCACGCGCACTCTGCTCTTGGATCGAGGTCAAGCTGGAGAGCTTGAGAAAGGGGGTGAGCGTCTCCAGAGCGCGCTGCTGGTCGATACCTATCGCCGTCACCCAGGCCACCGTCTGACTCTCGCCGGGCTTCAAGCTCAGCTGAACTGCCTGTGCCATGCAGGGATCGAGCACACTGGCCTCGCGATTTACGGGCCCTGTACTGGCGCCTTGCCAGCATGGATCATCGAGGCTCCTGCCGCGACCGATGAAGCGCGAGCGCGAGGTCTGCCAATCGCGCCAACCCAAGAAAGCAGAGTCATGGGTGAGCATGGCCTGGACGGCCACGGGAAAGCGCTCCCCTGGGCCCCTGGCGCGCCGCTCACATACCAGAATGCGTCCCCGCTCGAGAGCGCGCGCCTGCAAGAAAAGCCTGCTAAAGGCCGGATGTCGGTGGTGCTCTTCCGCTCGCTGCAAGGAGAGCTCGGCATAGCCGGTAACGCTGACCTGCAAGGGCTGCTTACCCTCGTTGATGAGACGCAGGCGTCGCAGCTCGACGTTGTCGTGCGGTGCCAAGAACACCTCCTCGACCGTGCCGAGCGAACCGAGATGGACCCGACTCTCGACCTTGTGTGGCCAGAAGGTCACCTGCCGCTGACTGCCGTTGCCCTCCGTCCCCGTCGCCAGGCCTCCCGAAATCAGTCGTCGAGGCTGTCCTTGCACCTGGACGTACACACAAAAACTTCCGGCACGATCTTGCGAGGCACCAATCTCACGCGGGCGAATGTCGATTTCCTCGCGACCGTGCGTCAACCACAGACGACTTCGGCCAAAGGAATCGACCAGCAGACTGAGGTGCCCGTTCGAAAGCGCGTGCAGGCCCGGATCAACCAGGCGCTTGGCGATCGAACTACTATCGCTTCCCGAACGCGGGCTCCAGGGCAGCGAGAAGACCAGGCGCTCAACGGGCCCATCACTCACCGCTGCGCGCTCCTCGGAGGCCATGCGCAAACGAGGCACACCCCGGGGAGGCTTCTCTTGCAGGAGGTTGGCGACGGTCTGCACCCTCGGGTCGGCGTGAAAGCGTTCGACCATGCTCTCTTTGGCGAGGGCATTGCCAATGGCGATCATGCTCATGCCCTGGTGATGTGCCATGTAGGCTTCGACCAAGGTCCCAGAGCGCCCCTTGCCCTTTGCAGATGACACTCGCCGACCGAGCGGGCGCACACGGTGGGGGGTGAAATCGATGGCCTCCACCGCCCCGTACTCTCCCCAGGCGCCGAGGGCCCGCAA
>JAHEAK010000642.1 GCA_024642805.1 Kofleriaceae bacterium
CGGGCGGGCTGGTCGACGTGGCGCTCCACATCCCGATTGCGCTATTGCAACACACAAGGCTAAAGTTGGGGGCCGATGCGCGCTCTCTCGGTCTTATGTTGCTTATCGCTACTCGCGATCGCTTGTAGTCGGCAGGCCCGCCCGACCCGACTGCGCACCCAGTACGCCAGCTGCGAGGCAACCTGCGACTACTACGACTACTGTCGAGGCGACCACGACGCCGAGCGCAATCAGGTGTGTCTGAGCGATTGCCGAAGTATCTTCAGCGAAGACGGCGAGCTCGACGGCGATGCCCTGCTGAGCCTGCAGCAACTGGAGTGCAGCGTCTTGCTCTCCTTTATTGAAGGCGACCAGCGGCGGCCCCTCGGATCTTCAAAGCTTTAGGCGCCCGGCCGGCACGCGTGCTCAGCGCTCGGCTGCGGCGCTCGCTCGGCTGCTTGACCAACTGGCTTTGCGCTGAGCCGCCATGGCGCTAGACAAGAACAGGGACCGTCTATAGCCTGCGCGCATGCAACTTAGCGACATGAAGATCATCATCACCGGTGCTGGCGGCGGCATGGGTGCTCACTTTGCTACCCGTATCGTTGAAGCCGGCGGCCAGGTCGCAGCTTGTGATCTCAACGAAGAGGGCCTCAAAGCACTGGCAGACAAGTGCGCAAAGGGACCAGGCAACGTTCACATTCAACGATGCGACGTTGGCGACGAAGCAGCCATCGGTGCCTTCGTCGATTGGGCCTACGGCGCGATGGGCGGCCTCAATGGTCTGGTCAACAACGCTGGCCTCCTGCGCGACGGCCTGCTCGTCAAACAAGATCGCAACACCGGCGAAGTCGTCAAGATGAGCAAAGCCGACTGGCAGCTTGTCATCGACGTCAACCTCACCGGTGCGACTTTCATGGTTCGCGACGTGGTTGCCAAGATGGTCAGCGAAGGTCAGAAGCCGGGCGTCATTGTCAACATGAGCTCCATCGCTCGCCACGGCAACCGCGGTCAGAGCAACTACGTGTCGGCCAAGGCCGCGCTGGCTGCCAACACGGTCACCTGGTCGCGCGAGTTTAGCCGCTTCGGCATCCGCGTCGGCGCCATTGCCCCCGGCATGATCGAGACCCCGATGACCCGCGGCATGAACCAAAAAGCGCGCGACGCTCTGGTCGCCAACGTCCCGGTCGGCCGCGTCGGCGAGCCAGAGGACATCTGGCGGGCCGTGCAGTTCGTCATCGAGTGCGACTACTTCAATGGCCGCACCATCGACGTTGACGGCGGCTTAAACATGTAAAGCTGCTACGCTCACGGTGTGGCAGGTTCTGAGATCGTAAAGCTCCCCAAGGAGCTGCGCATCGAGCGGCGTCTTCGCGATGCCGCTCGCTCGAGCGCTCTGAGCTGGTTGCCCCTGGCTCTGCTTGCGCCGCTGGCCTTCATGGCCGAGGCGATTCCGGCCGCCATTGGCATCCTCTTGGTGGTTGGCTTCACGCTGCGCGAGTTTCGCGGTGGCCACGGCAACCTCCTGCCCCACCTCGAATTGGCCGACAGCGGCAGCCTCGACGAAGCCATTGTGTCGATCGCTGACATGGCAAAGCGCGAGCGCAACTGGCAGCGCAAGACCTTCCTGGTCGGTGTCCTCTCCAATCTGGAGCTGCGCGCTGGCAACGACGAAACCGCCCTGGCTCTGGCCCGCGAGACCTTGCGACACCAGGCCCGTGTGCAGCCCGTTCTGCAGCGCTCGCTGCGCGCCAACCTGGCCATGATTCTGACCCTATCGGGTCATCACGAGGAGGCCATGCAAGAGCTGCCAGAGGCCCCTACCCCCGATCCAGTGACCGATGGCAGTCGCCTGATCGTGTGGGCGCGCGATGGCCGCTGGCGTGAGGTTGCCGATTACAAACATCGCCGGCTTCCGCAAATGGAAGGTCTGCGCCACACCAATCGGGTCATGGCTCTGCTCAAGGCGGCGGCCCTCGAAAAGGTCGGCGGCGGTGCGCTCAAGATGCAGCGCTACCTCGACGAGGCCCGGCCGCGTCTGGCGGATGAGTACAACTACCTGAGCAAGAACTGGCCGGAGCTGGCTGCCTTCCTCGACAGTCATCCAGAACTGCGCGAGGCCCGCTCCATGCTGCAGCGAGCTTAAGCGGCCCAGGGCCTTCTGGTATTGCTATAGTGCGCGCGCGTGGCCAGCACTCCACCACATAGTTCGATCGAGGGCACCCTCGATCGCATCGTCTTTCAGAACCCGGAAAATAGCTTCACGGTCGCCAAACTGTCCCTGGAGAATGGCGAGGAGGCGACCATCGTCGGGCCGCTGCTCGGGCTGCAAAAGGGCGCGCCGGTGCTGCTAGCCGGCGAGTGGATCGAGGACAAGAAGTTCGGCAGGCAGTTCAAAGTCGAGTCCTATCAGGTGCGCTCGCCGCAGACCTTGCTCGGCATCGAACGCTACTTGAGCTCTGGCGTCATTCCTGGCATCGGCGAAGAGCTGGCCAAGCGCATCGTCGAGCGCTTTGGGCTGCGCACCTTCGATGTGGTGTCTTCGCAACCCGATGCCCTCACCCAGGTCGACGGCATCGGCCCCTCGCGCGCCAACAAGATCACCGAGGCCTGGAAGGATCAAAAAGAGATCCAGGAGGTCATGGTCTTCTTGCGCGGTCACGGCGTGAGTGCTTCCTTTGCCGCTCGCATCTACAAGCGCTATGGCGCCGATGCCATTGATGTCGTGCGCAGCAACCCCTATCGCCTGGCCCTGGATATCTGGGGCATTGGCTTCAAGAGTGCCGATGCCATTGCCCAAAACCTCGGCATCGCCAAAGACGCCGGTGAGCGCATCGAGGCCGGTCTGCTGCACGTGCTCGGGCAGCTGAGCGAAGACGGGCACGTCCACGTACCACAAGAGCACGTCATCGACACGGCAGCGCAACTGCTCGGTGTCGCCAGCCAGCTCGTGCCACCAGCCATCGATCGCTTGATCGTCTCGCAGCTCATCGTGCGCGAGCAGTTGCCGCCGCACGCCACCTGTCTGAGCCTCAAGACACTCTATGCGTGTGAGTGCGAGGCGGCCGAGTTCTTTACCGATCTCGCCACCAGCGAGCACAACGAGATCGACATCGACATCGACAGCTTTCTCGAGGCCTATCAAAAGCAGCACGATATCCAGCTGGCTCCGCAGCAGCGCGAAGCCATCGAAGCCGGCCTGCATGAAAAGTGCGTGGTCATCACGGGCGGGCCCGGTGTCGGCAAGACCACCATCATCCGCGCCTTGGTACAGATCTACATGCAGGCCGGCCGCAGCATCGCTCTGGCCGCGCCGACGGGTCGAGCCGCCAAGCGCTTGGCCGAGAGCACAGGGCAAAGCGCGCAGACCCTACACCGCCTGCTCGAGTTTCAACCGCAGAGCGGCGGCTTCGAGCGCGGCCTGAGCAATCCCATCGATGCCGATGTGGTCATCGTCGACGAGGCCTCGATGATCGACATCGCGCTG
>JAHEAK010000643.1 GCA_024642805.1 Kofleriaceae bacterium
TGGTAGTACCACTGGCGAAAGTCGAGCTGGGTGATGGCTTGCTCGGCGGCCTCTGTGCCGACACGTTCGACCAGTGCCTTGCTGATGTGTTGCCGCACCAGCTCCTGCACCGGCGGCCACTGCATCTCGATGTCGTGATTGCCAGGCAGGATGACCACCGAGTGTCCCGCGGCCAGTACCTGCGCCAATGCCTGCACGAAGACCGGATGGCCATCGAGGATTTGCGAGATGACGTCGACGGCGACGTTGGGGGTGAGCGCCGGCCCGTACAATCTCTCACGCAAGCTCTGATCACCCTCGCGATCGTGATCGACCCGCAAGAGATCGAAGGTGTCGCCGTTGAGGATGAGCTTGAAGGAGGTGTTGCGTCGCTCCGCATCATCGATGAGGTAGTTGCAAAAGTGCAGAAAGTCATCGTCGTAGAAGAATGCTTCCAGGCGGAAGTACCTGGCGGTCTTGCGATTCTTGCCTCGACCAAGGTGCAGGTCGCTTACTACAAAGATATCTGGCGCCAGGGACAATGCCCGAGCAGCTTAGCAAAAGCTGCCCGCGCAAGCCCTGAACCGCTCCCCCACAATCTCCGCTACACTTCCTGGCGATGGTGGCAGTCAAGGCCGGAGACCGAATTGAGCTTCACTTCGCAGCCACCTCGACCTCTGGGGAATTGGTGGCGACCAGCGCAGGCGGACCCGCGTTGCAAATGCAGGCGGGTGGCAGCGATGTGATCGCAGGACTGAGCATGGGCGTGCTTGGCATGCGCGTCGGTGAGAGTAAGACCCTCTATCTCTCCGCCAACGAAGCCTTCGGTGCAGAGACGCCTGGGGTCGAGCGATGGATTGCCAGTGATCGCTTACCCGAAAGCGTGTGTGTGGGAGACGTCGTGCGCATTTCCATGGCCGGCATGAGCGCGCTCTTGTGGGTGGTGGAAGAGAGCGACGCAGGGTTTCGCGTGTCCACACAACACCCATTGGCAGGAGAGCCGCTGCAGCTCGACATCGAGCTCGTTGCCCTCGATCCGCGCTGACAAGCCAGCTCTCTTGTTGCCAGCTCGCGCTGCGGCCAGCTCACAGTGAGCGGCGTGCTCTCTCGTTGCCAGCTCTGCCGGCGCTGGTGCTAAACTGCCTCCTGTGAATCGCGAGCAATTTCTCGGAGAGCTACTGGCCGTCATGGAAGCCAAGGAGCACTGGGCCTGGCCATCCTTCACCGATGGCACGGTTCGCAAGGAGCTCTTGCACCATCACTTCGAGCAAGAGTACGAGACCTACGTTCGCGACTTTCCGGTGCTGATTGGTTGGGCCTACGTGCAGTGTCCCATCGCAGAGGCGCGGCGAGAGCTCGCAGAAAATCTCTTCGAGGAAGAGACCGGTGGTCTGGCGGCCGGGCGCCCACATCCCGAACTCTTTCTCGAGTATCCAAGAGGGCTGGGCATGGACTTGTCGCGCTTCGAGGCCATCGAGCTACTGCCAAAGGCGCGCGCGTATCGCCAGCTCATCGACGAGTGCACGCAGGCGCGCGGTTGGGCTGTCGGCGCCGCGGTCACCACGCTATTTATCGAGGGCACCAAGTACGAGCGCGGCGAGGTCGATGAGGGCGCGCCCAAACGACCCGAGACGCCACTGGAAGAGCATCCACTGGTGGTGCATTACGATCTGCCTTTGGAAGGACTGGCCCTCACCAAAGCGCACCGCAAAGTGGAAGGCGAGCATCGCAGCGCGGCGTGGCATGTCTTGCTCGAGCACGTGCCTGCCGACGATCGCAAGGCCGTGGTTGCCAGCATGCAAGAGATGCTCGAGCGCTGGCTAGCCTACCGAGACGAGGTCGCCGAGGTGTGCGGCCTGGCGCTCACTCGCGGCTAGCTCCACGAAGAGCTTTTGCTTGTGGCAATGAGCTCGACGAGCTAGCGCGCAGGCTTTCCCCTCAGCCACCCAGAGCGCGTGTTTCGCCCTGTCTCACAATGGTGCGATTTCGCACATGGATCGCACCTTATTTCGACACCTTATCTTTCTCTTGACGCAAAGCCAGCCGAGATGATTAGACTGCCGCCGTGTCCATGAATACCGTTTCCTGCTCTGCCTTGCTCCTGTCTGTCCTGATGGCTGCTTGCGCGAACGGGGATGGCGACGGTTCTGGCTTCCCGGATTCGGGCGTGAACAGCCCAGACGCAGACAACCGACCCAACGTCGACGCTGGTCCTCGTCTGGTTCGCATGTTCGTGCACACCGACACGACCCTCTATCTCATCGACGACCAGAACTTCGCCCTGACTGAGATTGGCCCCTTCAACGCGCCTGATGGCGATCGCATGACGGATCTGGCCATTACGCCCAACGGTGAAATCTACACGCTTTCCAACAAAGCCCTGTATCACGTCAATCGCGACACAGCCCAGGCAACTCTCATTGGCCCCGTCGCGGGCACCGCCAACGTTGGTATGACCTTCTTGGTCGATGGCACCTTGCTCGCGACTGACAAGACCGGTGGTGTTCGCAAGATCGATCCTGAGACCGGCGCCGTCACCGAGCTCGGCGAGTTTGGCAGTGGCTACGCAACGGCTGGCGATCTGGTCGCGGTTGCCGATGGCCGCATGTTCGCGATCTCGGATAAGGGCCCCATGGGCAACGAGGCCGACAACAACGTGCTCATCACCATCGATCCCGAGACCGGCGCCTTCGTGCAATCGATCGGGCAAATTGGTTGGGGGCGCGTCTTCGGAAGCGCGGTTGCCAACAATCGCGTCTATGCTTTCACCGATGAGGGCTACGTGGTCGAGATCAACCCGGTCAACGGTGTCGGCACGCAGCGCGCTTATTACGAGAGCATCAAGTTCTGGGGCGCCGGCGTGACGCCGACCGCCGCGATTGACTAGCCAGGCTTCTGGCTGCTCGCGCTGTCCAGGGTGCCACTCCAAGATGGGCGCCGATCGCTATTGATCGGCGGACCTCGCATGCCGATCGCTGCCCGGCCTCGCTGTGGATGATCGCGCCTCCGGCAAAGGCGCAGGCGGGCGCCAGGAAATTAGGGGAACCAGTCGGTGGCAAGGGGCGCCTCTCAGCGCCTGTTTGGGGGGAGGCCTTGCTACCGACCGGGTTCCGGGGGGTGTCGCTAACGACAAAGGCACCCTGCCGTCTTCCCGCTCTCCTGTAAATTTACTCTTCTTGCTGAGTTGATAAGCCTAGCTAATGCGTCGCCGGCGCAAACCAACAATCACGAATAATCCCAAGATCATAGAGCCAAGGCCGCCGGACGAGTTCGAGCTCTGACAACCGCAGCCGCCGCTTTCTTCTTTGGGCCAGCACACGCCCTGGCTGGCGTTGAGGCCGAGACACTTGAAGCCATCAGGGCAGGTGTTCTCGGTGGCGGTCGGAAAGCAGTTTTGGCTGCAGTAGCCAACCTCGCCTTGTTTGGGACACAAGCCGCCAACGCATTCCATGCCGCTCACGCAGCTGTCGCCAAGCTCGCCGGT
>JAHEAK010000644.1 GCA_024642805.1 Kofleriaceae bacterium
CGAAAGCTGTACAGAATATCCCGTTCCTGCTGCATGCGCGCAGCTGCAGTGTAGCGCGATCACACGCGAAAATTGCCTGGATCCCTGGTGGACTCGATGCCCCGGAGGCGTAAGATTCAGTGCACTCCAACACTCGCTCGGGGCACCCACTCGGGGCACTCGCTCGTCCATGTTCGTCGTTACCGTTACAGAGCCCGATGGCGCCTATTATTCACGCGTCTTCAGCGGCGATTCGATCATCATTGGTCGCAATCAGGAATGCGACCTGGTCCTGTCTGACGGCAATGTTTCGGGGATTCACGCCAAGCTCAGCCTGCGGGACGGCAAGTTCATCCTGGGCGATATGGGCAGCACCAATGGCATTTACGTCAACGGCCGGGTCGTCGACGCACCCATGGTCATCGACGGCCCCAACAAGATTCATATCGCGGTCTTCTTGCTGAGTGTGAGCCAAGTTCGCGACTAACCGGGTGCGGCTCCTTGCGGCTGGCAGCAGCAGATTTTCTGCTGTAGAACCGCCTCATGAGTGCTCAAACCTACGAATTCCAGACCGAAACGGCTCGCCTGCTCGAGCTGATGATTCACTCCCTGTACTCCAACCGGGATGTCTTCCTGCGCGAGTTGGTCTCCAACGCCTCCGACGCCCTCGACAAACGTCGTTTCGCCAGCGTCACTGAAAAGTCGCTGCAGGCCGAAGGCGAGCTGCACATCCAGCTTGCTGTCGACAAGGAGGCGCGCACGCTGTCGATTTCCGACAACGGCATCGGCATGAGCCGCGAGGAAGTGGTCGCCAACATCGGCACCATTGCCAAGTCGGGCACCAAAGAGTTTGCCGAGCTGCTCAAGAGCAAGGAGAAGCTCGACGAGCGTCCCGACCTCATCGGCCAGTTCGGCGTCGGCTTCTACTCGAGCTTTCTCGTCGCTGACAAAGTCACCATGGTCACCCGCAAGGCCGGCGAGTCGACGGCCAGCGCGTGGGAGTCGACGGGTGAAGGCTCGTACGCGATTTCCGACGCTGAGCGCGTGGAAGCGGGCACGACCATCACCCTGCACCTCAAGAAGGTCGACAAAGACGATGGCCTGCAGGACTACACCGACCCGTGGGTGGTCGAAGCCCTGATCCGCAAGTACAGCGATTTTGTTTCCTACCCGATCCGCATGCAGAAGGAGCAGCTGGCCACCGAAGAGAATGCCGAGCCGACCTTTGCCGACGAGACCCTCAACTCGCAAAAGGCCATCTGGACGCGCCCAGCCGCCGACGTCAGCGACGAGGACTACAACGAGTTCTACAAGCACGTCTCGCACGACTGGGTCGATCCACTCGATCGCGTGACCACCAGTATGGAGGGCACCTTCGAAGCCAAGGCCCTGCTCTTCATTCCCAAGAAGGCGCCCTTCGACCTGTACCACCGCGACATGAGCAAGCGAGGCGTCCAGCTCTACGTCAAGCGCGTGTTCATCATGGACGACTGCGAAGAGCTACTGCCAAGCTACCTTCGCTTCGTGCGTGGCGTCGTCGACTCCGAGGACTTGCCGCTCAATGTCAGCCGCGAGGTCTTGCAGCAGAACCGCCAGGTACGCGCCATTCAGAAGCATCTGGTCAAGAAGATCGTCGATGCACTGCTCAACCTGCGCAAGAACCGCTGGGACGACTACCAGATCTTCTGGCGCGAGTTTGGTCCCGCGGTCAAGGAAGGCCTGCTCATGGGCCCCGAGCGCAACGACAAGCTCCTCGACCTGGTCGTCGCCGAGTCGACCAAGGACGTGGGCCTGCGCTCGCTTGCCGATTACCTTGCCGACATGCCCGAAGGCCGCGAGCAGATCTACTACTTGAGCGGCACCTCGATCGAAGCCATGCGCAAGTCGCCCCATCTGGAGGCCTTCAAAAAGAAGGGCATCGAAGTCCTGCTCTTCACCGATGCCGTTGACGAGATCTGGCTGCAGCAGAACCTCAAGTTCCAAGACAAGAGCTTCGTGTCAGCCAACCGCGGCGAGCTCGACATCCAGGACGAGTCGAGCGAAGAGGACAAAGCCAAAGAGGACGCCCGCTCCGGTGAGCTTTCGGGCTTGCTCCTGGCCATCCGCACCAAGCTGCAGGACGAGATCAAAGAAGTTCGCTTGTCCAAGCGGCTCACGGATTCGGCCGCCTGTCTCATCACCGACAAAGGCGACATGAGCCCACAAATGGAGCAGATCATGCGCGCCAGCGGCCAGGCCATGCCACCGACCAAGCGCATTCTCGAGCTCAATGGCGAGCACCCGCTCATCAAAGCCATGGAAGCGCGCTTCACGGCCAACCCGAGCGATCCCAGCCTGGATAGCTTTTCCCAGCTCTTGCACGGCCAAGCCTTGCTTGCCGAAGGTGGCCAGCTGAGCAATCCCGCTGCCTTCGCCGAGCAGTTGGCGGAGCTGATGGTGCTGGCCGCGCGTCCCAACTAAACCCACATTAGCTCCATCACGCGCGTGCTCAACTGGGCTTGGGCAGCGCGCTTGGATGTGTCAACATGATCGTTGGTGGGGAACAACTTTGCGGCGGGCACCCTGGGTGCCTTGCGAGATCACAATGGACGGACGCTGGCCGACGACTCTCTCGGGCTTTGGGAGAGACCGGCGATGGCAGCGCCCATGGCCTTTCTGCGCTACCGACGCGAGCTGCAGGCCGCTCGCAGTGCGCTTGGTGATGAGCAAGTCTTCGTCGCCATCGTCGACAGCGGCGGCGAAGCAAATCGCATCGCGACCCTAGCGCCAGGTGAATCTGCCATCATCGGTCGCCACGGAAAATGCGATTTGCGAATCGAGCAGCCCAACATGGCTCTCCGCCAGATCGCCATCCACGTCGGCCACGCTTCCACCGAAGGCACGCCCTTCCTTCGAGTCTGGGATCTGCACACTGGTAAAACTCTTACATGCGAAGACGGCAAATCCGTGGAGGCGCTTGCGTCGGATGGCCCCATCTTTCTGTCCATCGGTCGCTATCATCTGGCCCTGATTCCGCTTGGCCAGCTGCCCCGCGTGCTTCCTGTCAGCTCGAGCGAAGCCTGGTCGTGCATGCCACAACGGGCCTTCTTGTCGGCCATGGCCGAAGGCACCGGCAGTCGCCTGCTTCCGCAGGATAAAGGCGCCGGTAGCCTCATCACCTCGATAACTCGCATGCCCAGCTCGATTGGCCTGCAAGCGCTCGAGGCCACGCCCGCGAGTGTCGAGGCCGCCATCGGCACCCTCATCGTGCAAGGCCAGGACATGCGCCGCGAGTTTCGACTGGGCATGGAGCATCTCGAGCGCGGCATTCTGGTCGGTCGCTATGGCCGCTGCGTCGGTCGCGGGCTCGACGGCACCGTGAGTCGCGTGCACCTCATGCTGGCCTCCGTCGGCGGTCACATCGTGGCCATCGACACGGCCTCGACCCGGGGATGCAGGATCGGTGTCGAGAAGATCCGCTCCGTGCGTCTCGAGAGCGAGAGC
>JAHEAK010000645.1 GCA_024642805.1 Kofleriaceae bacterium
GACGGATCTCTATGTCGTCGTCGACTCGCCATCGGGGGCGGGCTGTTTCGAACTCGATCTCGAGCTGATCGGCAACTAGGCGCTGCGCACTCGCTCTTGCTGCAGTCGTCCTGTTTGGAACAGTCGTTGCCTCGCGAAACACACCCGATCTCCTACCTGTGCGCAGCCTGGCCGCCATCGGACTACAGCGCCGCTGGTACATAACTTGCTGCTGCTCACAACATACCCGTCGATCCGCAGCGCGCCTTAACACGCATGAGAGTACGTTTGTACGCGCTGTGCGCATAGCTGACGAAAGCTTGCACAGCTGGTTTCGAAGCACGACACAGAAACATGACACAGAAAGAGGCTATGTGAAGATCACAGTGATTAGGGAAACGCACGCCGGAGAGACCCGTGTTGCTCTCGTACCGGCCAACGTTGCAAAGCTGACCAAGCAAGCGATGAGCGTGATCGTGGAAAGCGGTGCGGGCCTTCGAGCCGGCTTTAGCGATAGCGAGTATGAGGCAAGCGGCGCTGCTATCGCGAAGAGCCGTGAGGCTGCCCTCGCCGAAGCCGACATCGTGCTGAGCCTCAACGCGCGGGCACAGGACCTCGATGAGCTCTTGCCGCAACTCAAAGCGGGTCAGACCCTCATCGGTATGATGGATCCGCTGGCCCATCCCAAAGGCGCTTTGGCTCTTGCCTCCGCCGGCGTCAACGGCATCGCCATGGAGTTGATCCCTCGCATTACCCGAGCCCAGGCCATGGACGTGCTGTCGAGCAACGCGACCATCGCTGGCTACAAGGCGGCTCTGATGGCCGCAAACGCCTCTCCTCAGCTCTTTCCCTTGATGATGACAGCAGCCGGTACTCTCAAGCCCGCTCGGGTCTTTGTCATGGGTGCTGGTGTCGCGGGCTTGCAGGCCTGTGCCACTGCCAAGCGTCTGGGCGCCCTGGTCGAGGCCTACGACATTCGCCCCGCCGCCCAAGAGCAAATTCTGGCGGTCGGTGCCAAGCCCGTCGAACTGAAGCTCGACACCGCTGACACGGAGAGCGCCGGCGGTTATGCCAAGGAACAGAGCGAGGACTTCATTGCTCGCCAACAAGCAGCCATGGCGGAGGTCTTGGCACAACAGGATGTCGTCATTACGACGGCTGCCATCCCTGGCAAGAAGGCTCCTGTGTTGATCACCAAGGCGCAGTTGCAAGCCATGAAGGTAGGCAGCGTCATCATCGACCTGGCAGCTGAGACGGGCGGCAATTGTGAGCTAACCGAGTTGGGGCGGAGCGTCGAGTACGAAGGAGTCACCATCATCGGCCCCGAAAACATTCCCGCGAGCGTCGCCAAGCACGCCAGTCAGATGTTCGGGACCAACCTCACCAATCTGCTGGGGCTGCTGGTGAAAGACGACACCGTCAACTGGGACTTTGACGACCAGATCTTGGCCGACACATGTGTCAGTTTCGGGGGGCAGGTGCGTAGCCCGCGCTTGCGAGAGCTCCTACAACTCGACGCCAACTCGACTCCTATCGGAGAAGGCGGCAGTTCAGGCACACCCGGCTCGGCGCCGCAAGGCTCAGGCGATGACGTAGCGAGGGCTTCGTAATGGATCTCATTTTACTCTTCACGATCTTCATCGTGGCGCTCTTCCTTGGTGTCGAGCTCATCACCAAAGTCCCTCCGACCCTGCACACGCCGCTCATGTCGGCTTCCAATGCCATCTCCGGTATCACCCTGGTCGGCGCCTTGCTCGCCGCTGGCTCGGGGGCCGGGACACTGGTCAAAGTGCTCGGCTTTGTCGCCGTCACCCTGGCTACCATCAACGTCGTCGGCGGCTATATGGTCACCAGTCGCATGCTCGTCATGTTCAAACGAAAGTAGTGTGTCATGAACGAGAACATCATCGAACTCAGCTATCTGGTTGCGGCGGTACTCTTCATCGTCGGTCTCAAAAAGCTGACGAGACCACGCTCGGCCGTGCTCGGTAATCAGCTCTCCGCAATCGGCATGCTCATCGCCGTGGTGGTTACCCTCCTGCACCAGAGTATTCTCAGCTACGAATGGATCGTCGCGGGCATGCTCTTGGGCGGAGCCGTTGGTGCCCTCATGGCGCGCAGCGTGAAGATGACCTCCATGCCGCAGATGGTCGCCTTGCTCAATGGCTTTGGCGGCGGCGCCTCTCTCTTCGTCGCGCTGGCCAACGTCTGGGATCCCGCGACCGGGACCAGCACGATTGCCTTGGTGTCGGTCGGCGCTACCCTGCTCATCGGCGCCGTAACACTAAGTGGCTCGATGGTGGCCTTTGCCAAGCTCGAGGGACTCATCTCTGGCAAAGCGATTGCCGTGCCAGGCAACACCGCCCTCAATGGGCTCTTGGTCGCGGCCGGCGTTGGCCTGGCGACAGCCTTCGTGTTTAGCCCCCAGCTGGTCTTCATTTACGCGCTGCTCGCGGTCTCGCTGATCCTTGGACTCACGCTAGTGTTGCCTATTGGTGGTGCCGACATGCCCGTGGTCATTGCCCTCCTCAATTCCTACTCTGGTCTTGCGGCGGCCACGGCGGGCTTCATCACTGGCAATACCGTGCTGATCATTTCCGGCTCCCTGGTCGGCGCCTCCGGACTCATTCTCACAGAGATCATGTGCAAGGCAATGAATCGCAGCCTGCGCAATGTGCTCTTCGGAGTGATGGGCGCGGTGAGTGAGGCCGTCGATGAAGATGCGATCTATCAGGGGAAAGTGAAGTCCACCAGCCCGGAGGAACTGGCGATGCTGCTCGATGGTGCCGAGCGAGTGGTCATCGTTCCGGGCTACGGCATGGCCATGGCGCAGGCGCAACATGCCGTGCGCGAGCTCGCAAACGCGCTGGAGGCCAACGGCAGCGACGTCAAGTATGCCATTCATCCTGTGGCCGGCCGTATGCCTGGGCACATGAACGTCGTGCTTGCCGAGGCCGAGGTGCCATACGAACAACTCGTAGAGATGGACGAGATCAATCCGCAGTTCTCGCAGACCGATGTCGTGATTGTGATCGGTGCCAACGACGTCACCAATCCTTTGGCGCGCGAGGACAAGGGCTGCCCGATCTATGGCATGCCCATTCTCAACGTCGACAAGGCACGCACTGTAGTGGTCATCAAACGCTCGCTAAGCTCGGGCTTCGCTGGTTTGCCCAATCCTCTCTTCGCCATGGACAACACCTTGATGCTCTATGGCGATGGCAAGGCGATGATCATCGAGCTCACCGCCAGTCTGAAGGAGGAAGCCAGCGCCCGGGCCGCCTAGCAGGCTGCTGAAAAAATGGCAGCGAGCGCCGGTGGTCGCAAGTCTTGCGTTAGGCCGTGGGGCCTGGACGTAGCACGGGCCGCAGTGGCCGTGCGCAAAGAGTCCTCGCCGATTGGGGACTGCGATCTTCGCTTGGTCTGTGCGTTTGCCATCGTGGTTGCCGGCTGCGTATTTGCGCTGACCACTGGACCCATGCC
>JAHEAK010000646.1 GCA_024642805.1 Kofleriaceae bacterium
GGTGCCATGTTGGTGCGCGGCGTGGCGGCTCCGGTGGAGTTCGAGGTTAGCGAGGGAGCACTGAAGTTTCTGGTCGACGTGAGCTCGCCCTTGTCGACCGGCGTGTTTGCCGACCTGCGTCTCGGCCGTGAGTGTGTTGCTCGCTGGGCCAAGGGACGGCGTGTGCTCAATCTCTTCAGCTACACCGGCGCCATTTCGGTGTACGCGGCCCACGGCGGGGCTACCGAGGTAACCGCCGTCGACGTCCACGCCAAGTCGCACGCGCGCTCGCGTCGCAACTTTGCGATCAACGGCTTCGACGCGGAGAAACCGGAGCTCATCGTCGGCGACGCGTTGAAGACCCTGGCGCGCTTTGCCGATCGCCAGCGCGGCTTCGACATGGTTGTCATCGATCCACCGGCGTTCGCATCCGGTACCAAGGGCGGTCGCCCATGGAGCTCGGTCAAGGACTACCGCGAGTTGGTGGCGGCATGTCTGCAAGTGCTCGAGCCCGGCGGTCTGCTAATCGCAGCGTGCTCCACCCACAAGATGTCGACACTGGACTTCGACAACGCGCTGGCCCACGGAGCGAGCGAGGCTGGTCGAGGCTTGAAGGTCATCGAGCGAGTGGGCTTGCCCGTCGACTTTCCGGTGAGCCCTGGTTTTCCAGAGGGCAATTACCTCAAGTTTGCCGTCTGTCTGGCCCTGTAGCGGGTCATGCAGCCTCGGACGCGGTGCTCTGCTGCTAGCAGGAGGGCGTCGTCTCGCGTGCTTACACCAAGGGCGTCACGCGCTTGGCTTCGCACGCCCTTTCTCGCGCTTCGTTTCTCGTACGCGCTGCATGGCGCTGCGCGAAGGCGAGGGCTAGCATGACGCACCATGGCAGAAAAAGTCGTCATCATTGGTAGCGGTCCCGCCGCGCACACCGCTGCGATCTACACCGCTCGCGCCGAGTTCAAACCGGTGCTCTTCGAGGGCTTCATGGCAGGTGGCATCGCCGCCGGTGGCCAGCTCACGACCACGACCGAAGTTGAGAACTTTCCCGGTTTCCCGGAAGGCATCAGCGGCCCGGATCTCTGCGATCGCTTTCGCGCGCAGTCGCAGCGCTTCGACGTCACCATTCACACCGAGACCATCACCAAGCTCGACCTGAGCAGCCGCCCTTTCAAATATTGGAGCGACGAGCGCTCGGGGGAAGCCGACACCATCATCCTCGCCACGGGAGCGACCGCCAAACGCCTCGACATCCCGGGCGCCGGCGAAGGCCCAGGCGAATTCTGGCAGCGCGGCGTATCCGCTTGCGCGGTCTGCGATGGCGCCTTGCCCATGTTCAGGAATCAGCCGCTGGCTGTTATCGGCGGCGGTGACTCGGCGATGGAGGAAGCCAGCTTCCTCACCAAGTTTGCCAGCAAGGTCTACTTGCTAGCGCGCCGCGACGAGCTGCGCGCCTCGAAGATCATGGTCCAGCGCGTGCTCGCCAATCCAAAGATCGAGATGCTCTACTCGCACGAGTGCACGGCGGCGCTCGGCACCGATGGCCTCGAGCGCATTCGCGTCAAGAACCTCAAAGATGGCAAAGAGCGCGAGCTCGACTGCATGGGGCTCTTCTTTGCGATTGGCCACGTCCCTAACACGGGCTTCCTGGACGGACAGATCAAGACCGACGCGCAGGGCTACGTCGTGACCACACCGGGCTCGACGGTCACCAGCGTCCCAGGTGTGTTCGCGGCTGGCGACGTGCAAGACAAGAAGTATCGGCAAGCGATCACCGCGGCCGGTTCGGGCTGCATGGCGGCCATCGACGCCGAACACTTTATCGCCGCGCAGGGCTGACCACAAACGCCAGCTATTAGAGCTGGCCCAGTTTGGTGGCGAGGTCGTCGAGCGCGACGACTTCGTCGACCGCGCCGCTGTCGATGGCGGCCTTTGGCATGCCAAAGATGACGCAGCTGTCGCGATCTTGCGCAAAGGTTTTGCCGCCAGCGGCTTTGATGGCAACCAAGCCCTGGGCGCCATCAAAGGTTTTGCCGCCAGCGGCTTTGATGGCAACCAAGCCCTGGGCGCCATCCTTGCC
Source organism: Kofleriaceae bacterium (assembly GCA_024642805.1). Lineage (GTDB taxonomy): Bacteria > Myxococcota_A > Polyangia > Haliangiales > Haliangiaceae > NORP324. Next base: position 2,054 of record JAHEAK010000646.1, read on the forward strand.
CATGCCCGTCATGACCACGCCGATCGTGCGCCGACCATAGGCGGCCGCCGCGCTGCTCATGGTCACATCGGCGGCCGGGCGACATCCGTGCACCAGGGGGCCGTCGCTGAGGCGCAGCACACCGGAGGGGTCGACCTTTAGATGCATGCCACCTGGAGCGATGAGAACCGTACCTGCCTTGGGGCGATCGCCATCGCATGCTTCGCGCACTTCGACCTGACTCTCGCTGCTCAAACGCTCGGCGAGCATGGCGGTGAAGGCCTCTGGCATGTGCTGCACGATGAGGACCGCCACTCGCAAGGTCTTTGGCAAGTTCGGGATGACCCGACTGAGCGCGACCGGGCCGCCCGTCGAGATGCCGATGACCACGACACGGGGCAGGCCGCCGGCGGCCGAGGTCTGGGTGATGATGTTGCGAAAGGAGCCCGACGCACTTGGGGGCGGCGTCTGTTCCTGCGCCTGCATCGTGCGACTTGTCCGCAGGGACGAAGTTGCGACCATCTGGGCAGAGCGAGGGCGCGAGCGAGCAGCGGCCAGGAGCTTGCTGCACAGCTCGTCGGCGATGCCATCGAGGTGCGCGCTTACTTCCCCGGCCGGCTTGGTCACGAAATCGACAGCACCGGCGTGCAGCGCTTCGAGGGTCTCCTTGGCGCCTTGACGGGTGTGCGCCGAGAACATCAGCACCGGCGTGGGGCGTTTGCGCATGATCTCGCGAACGGCTTGCACGCCGTTCATGCGCGGCATGTTGAAGTCCATGGTGACGACGTCAGGCGAGAGCTCGAGAACCTTGTCGACGCCTTCTTGTCCGTCCTTGGCCAGCTCGATGACCTGGAACTCTGGTCGCGAGTCCAAGAGCTTCTTGATGGCGGCTCGCATAAAGAGCGAGTCGTCGACGATCAGGACGCGTATTTTTGAGGATTCCATCTGCTTAGTTCTCGCTCGCTGCGGGAGGGTCGATATGAAGAACCGAGTAGCCCGTTACAGGCGTATCGACTCCCTTGAGCTTTAGGCCGGGGCGCTCCTCGAAGCGAATCATCTCGCCGAGCACCGCCCGGGTGGACTCGCTGATGAGGACGCCGCCAATGGGACAGTTCATTTCGTAGCGATTCGCTCGATTCACGGTGTCTCCGATAACGGTGTAGTCCCGGCGCACGACGCGCGCGCCCAGGTCGCCGCGCACAACCGGGCCGGTGTTGATGCCGATGCGCATGGCCAGGGTCACGGGACGGCCCTCGTTGAAAGCGGGCATGGCGGCCTGCATGGCCATGGCGGCGCGGGTGGCTCGTTCCGCTGGCGCTGCCTTGCCCGGCAGCTTGGGGAACACGGCCATGATGGCGTCGCCAATGAACTTGTCGATGTCACCGTCGAGATCGACGATGAGTGGACACATGAGATCGAAGTAGTC
>JAHEAK010000076.1 GCA_024642805.1 Kofleriaceae bacterium
CCGTGGCACTGAGGGTGAGCGGTGAACCAATGGCAGCCAGGCTACCGAGCTCACGCAGATAAATCTGATCGCCAGCGGCGACGACGACACGGCCAAGGATGGGATGTGGTGCCGAGGGTGATAGTGCCGATGCAGCGACCATCTGGCTGACCAGGGCAAGGTCGTCATCGCTATCGACGCAGTTGGCGCGCGACTCCTCGATCGGAAGCATCACGGCGCTCATCGCCAACACCAGGAGCAGAGCCAGGCGCGGCATTCTCACAGCTGCATCACCAGTGGCTCAGAGAAGAGCAGTTGCGGATCGCTTGTGCCAAGATAGAGAGCGGCACTGAACTGACCCTCCAGGCGGTAGCGAGTGAAGTTGGTGCCCGCGACGGGAATCTTCATGTACAAGCGGGCGAGACCCTGCACGCTTTCGACGCGCTGCACGGGCAGCTCTCTGTCAAAGAGGGGATGGCGAATTGATGCCGGCGCATCGCTTGCGCTGCTGATCGCCAGCCACTTGCTCGAGTGCATGACCCCATCGGGATTGAGCAACTCAAAGTGTAGGAAGTGCACATCGCTCTGCCCCTCGCTCTGCCCCTCGCTCTGCCCCTCGCTCGCCAAATCGGGCAAGGCGATCTCGATGCGGGCGACGATGTCGCGCTGCGCGAGTACTTGGAACGAGGTTGCGAACTCGCCGGCGTCCGCCGCCGCTCTTGAGGCGGCAAAGCGCATGCTCGCTTGCGCACTCGCGCCGGGTTCTGTGCGCACGTGCTCGGCTGGATTCGCGGCCACTCCTTGATCGGGAGAGGCCTCGCGAGCAGGGCGGGCGTCACAAGCAGCCAGGAGAGCCACGGTGGGAAGCAGAAAACGAATCATGAGCAAGGGGATAGGCGCTGCTGCAATCTAGGCGCTGCCGGCATCCCTTGTCCACGTAATTGTGATTACTCGGGAATTCACTGAGCATTTCCCCGCCCATTGCGCTTTGTGAGTGACGCCTAGGACGGCACTTGATAGGTTGCGTGCCGCTGATGCAGCGGGAATTGCACAGGGCGTTCGATGCCGAGTTTCTGCGCGAGGAGTTGCGCAAAGAGGGTCGGGCTAGCTTGCGAATGCAGGGCATGTCGATGGCGCCGCTCTTGCCCCAGGGAACGCGAGTCAAGCTGCGCTCGCTGCGGCCGGGCGAAGATCTCACAAGCGCCATCGTGGCCTTCGAGGCACACAACAGGGTCGTCGTGCACGTGGTTGTCGAGAGCTCAGAACAACACCAATTGACCCAAGGCGTGGCCAGCAGCAAGCGTGATGCGCGCACCGAGCGCGATCAGGTGATAGGTGTCGTGCAGTCTAGAGCGGGCTGGCCCATCCACGAGCGCGGCTTGCGACTGGCGGCCACTGGCATTCTTCGCATTCGCGCCCTGCTGAGCCGGACCTGATGCACCGCTGCTTGCTCGTTGCTGGGATTGGCGTGCGACTCGAGTGTGAGCCCTCGGCCGTGAGCTTGCTGGATGAGCGCTATGCGGCCTTCCTGGTGCCCGCACTGGCGCACGAGCACGCGCAGCTCGAAGTGCATTTCTACGACACCGACACTCTCTGGCGAGGGCAAGAGCTCCACAGCAGGATCGATGGCGATCAGTTGCAGGTAGCAGGGGAGGGGCTGCAGGCTGCGCTCAGTCTCGATGCCAGTCGAGGCAGGATTCACGCGCCACGATCGGCACGCGCCGTCGATGCGATCTTGCGCTTCGTGCTGTCGCAACAGCTCTTGTCGCGCGGTGCTCTGCTCCTGCACGCCTCGGCCGTGATCATCGACGGCGCTGCTTGGGTCTTCGCTGGCGCCTCGGGCGTTGGCAAGAGCACCATTGCGAGCACACTTCCCGCTCGTTGCTTGTGCGACGAGGCTGTGGTGGTCCAGCGCGAGGGCGAGGGTGGGCTACGCGTCCACGCCAGCCCCTATTGGCAAGCCACGCCGGGGAGCGCGCCGATGCGAGGCCTGGTCTTTCCCGAAAGGGGCGGTCCCAACCAGTGGCATTCCTTGAGCGCAGCCAGGGTGGCGGCGCGTTTGATGTCCTGCGTGGGGCCGCTGCCACCCCAAGCTACCCCACAGGCCATGGCCACGGCCGGTTTCATGGCAGAAGCGCTGGCAGGTCGGGCCTTTGCGCTGCGATTGGATTCCGTGGCGGCTATCAACAGTTTTTTGTGGCCCACGATTGCCCAGCACTAGGCATTTTGCCCGGGTTCTGGCGCTGGTAGAATCTCGGAGTGGAGCAGCCGACCGACCGACCTGACCTGCCTGAGGCGAGCCCCTCGAAGGCAGCGTACGAAGCTCCGGCGATTTCCTGGGAGGAGCCCTATGAGCCCGTGGGCTTCGGCATTTCCTGCGCCAGGAATGAGGGCAATGGTGGCTGTTTCCCCGGTCCCATCCTGACATGAGCGAGTGCAGCGTCGATGGCTTTCCCATCAGTGGACTGGCGAGGCTGACCGAGAAGGCAGCACAGCGCAATGTGCCCCTGCAGGCCTTGTTCGAGCTCACCGGGCGCTGCCACATGGACTGCGTCCACTGTTACCTCGACATCAAGAATCCGGCGAAGAATGAGCTGAGCACCGAGGAAGTCGTCGGCGTGCTCGACGCGCTGCAGGCCGAGGGTACTCTCTTTCTAACTCTTACCGGCGGCGAAATCTTTCTGCGCAAAGACATCTTCGAGATCATGGGCGAGGCCAAGAAAAGGCACTTCGCGCTTCGTCTCTTTACTTCGGGGACCTTGCTCGATCGTGCCAAGGTTGCGCGTCTGGCGGCCCTCAAACCCAGCGCGGTCGAAATCTCGATTTACGGAATGCGCAGCGCGACGCACGATTCGATCACGCGTCGCAAAGGCTCGCTGCGCAAGAGCTTGCGTGCGGCCCTGTTGTTGCGCGCCGCGGGCATTCCCGTGGCCATCAAGAGCCCCATGCTGGCCGGGACCGATGATGCCCACTTCGAGCTCATTGATGCCGCACGCCGCATCGGGGCTGGTTTTCAGATCGATCCCTCGCTCATTACCCGCCACGACGGTGACACACAGCCGCTGCAGGTGCGCCCCGACATCGACACGGTTGCCAAGCTCTTCAGCGATCCTCGACTGAACAAAGGAGTGACGACGCTCGAGGAACCCCGACCCGATGACGAAGCACCCTGTGCGATCGGGCGTCGCGTCGTCAGGATCGCCGCCAACGGCGATGTCTTTCCCTGCAGCTCGTTTCCGATCGCCGCGGGCAACCTGCGGGAGGCATCGCTGGCTTCGATCTGGCGCGAGTCCCCTGTGCTCAACGAGATTCGCCGCTTCACCAATGCCGACTTGCAAGACGAGTGCAACGGCTGTGGGCGACGAGGCTACTGCGGTCGGTGCAGCGCGCAAGCTCTCATGGAGCAGGGAAACTTTCGAGGTCCATCGGTCGAAGCTTGCAATCGTGCCGAAGCGCGCGAAAGGGCCCTTGGCGTGGCTCCGCCTGCCAATGCCAGGCGAGTGGCCGACGCGGTCCCGCTCGGGCGACGCAAGATGGACAGCCTGATCCCGCTCGCCTCACTCACCCGCAAGTCGGGTCAGGCCTCGCGCCAGTAGTACCTTGGAAAAGGCCAGCGCGTCTTCCAGGGCAACCTCGGCGTTAATCTCGAATTCGTTGGCGAGGGTCTTTGCGATCTCTTGCAGGCTCATGCGACCGTCGAGCAAGGACCACACGCGCCCGCCGGTGCCATTGAGACCCATGATGACGCTGCCCTCTGGATCGAGCAGGACCATTTCGCCTGCCACCTCGCGCCAGACGATGTCGGGCGCGGGTTGCAGGATCGAAGTGGCGACCAGCTCGCTCATTGAATCTGCCTGATGATGTTCTCACCCAGATCGGTGAGATAGAGATTGCCGCTGACTCGATCGAAGACGATGCCTTGCGGGCTGCTGAATCCAGCCGCCGCGCCCACGCCATCGATGGAACCGGCAACATAAGGCGTTCCTGCCAGCGTGCTCACGCGGCCCGTGCTCAGCTCGATCTGGCGGATGACGTGACTACCGCGCTCTGCGACATAGAGGCTGATGTTATCGGGATCGCGATCGTCGCAGGCCATGGCCTCAGGTTTGTCGAATCGAGCACCCAGGCCAAAGCCATCGACGTGACCCTGATCGGTCGTAAAGCCAGCCACCGTCGTCACCACTTGTGGCGTCGTCGTAAAATCGATCTTGCGAATCACATGCGACTGGAAGGTGGCCCCAGATTCGGCGACGTAGAGGTCACCGCCGCAGACGACCAGGCCGGTGGGATTGCCAAACTTGGCAACCCCAATCAGGCCATCGATCACGGCCGGGTTCGCGACCGCAGAGCCAGCAAAGGCCTGTGCGCTGCCGGTGTCGAGATCGACCGAGAAGATCTGCTGAATGGCAGGCGCGGCCACGTAGGCCGTGTTGCCGAGCACGGCCACGCCCCGAATTTGCGCGGCATTGATGGTGACCGAGCCAAGGGCGCCGACATCACCAGTCTGTGGGTCGAGCTCGTGCAGTACGCGACCCGGAGTGTCTGTGAGGCTGGCAAAGAGTCGACTGGCCGTGCCAGCCAAGTCAAAGCTGAAGGACAGCGCGAAGGGCACAGCTAGGGTCGAGACGCTTGGATTGGCCGCTGCCAGATCGATGGCTCGGATCGCTGCGTTGCGACTGTCGGCGATGAAGAGTGTGTCGGGGAAGTCATCGAGAATCGTCAGGCCATAAGGCTGATTGAAGCGAGCGTCTTGCGTGCTGTCGTCGTTTTGATCATCGACGAAGCCCGAATTGGCGGCTCGACCGGCCAGAACGCTGACCGTGAGTGGCGAGGCGCCTCCGACCGTGGTCTGCAAGATGGTCGAGGCCTGCCGCTCGGCGATGAAGAGGGTGTTGCCATCGATGGCCAGCCGCTGCGGGCGATCCAGAACGACATCGGTCGCGATGGTCGTGACCTCGACGGGTTCGACACCGATGTCGATGTGTCGAATGACATTGTTGCCTCGGTCGGCGAGATACAGATCGGTCCCAGAGGCAACCAGGCCGTTGGGTGTGTCGAAGCGGGCGGCGGTACCCGTGCCATCGAGCAGAGCAGGGCTGCCAAAGAAGCCAGAGATCGTCGTGATGGCAAAGGGAGAAAAGGTCACTCGGCGGAGAGTGTGGGTGTCGGCGATGTAGAGGCGGTCATCATCGGCCATAGCCATGCCGCCCACGGTGCCGAACTGGGTGCCAATGGGCAGCGAACAGCTGCCCGTGCCTGCCAATGTGGTTATCGTGTCACTGCTCAGATCGAGGCGGCGCAGGCGACATCCGCCAATGGTGTCCATGAAGATGAGCTCGGTTGCGCTGCGAGCCACGATGAACTCTGGGCCCGATAGCGTGGCCGTGGCAGTAGGGCCGTCTACGCTGCCGGCAACGCCCTGACCAGCAACGGTCTCTACCGACATCGTGCTCAGATCGATGCGCTTGATGCGGTGGTTGTCGCGATCGGTGACGAACAAGGAGGTGCCGACCAAGGCCACGCCATTGGGGCGGGCAAAGCGCGCCGCCAGTCCAATTCCGTCGAGGTCACCACTGATTCCTACGCTTCCTGCAATGGTGCTCACGTCGGCGCTAGTGACGGCAAGCCGCCGAATCACGCTCGAACCAGGGGCCGTAAAGTAGAGCTGACCGGCCGAGTCAGACACCATGCCCAAGGTCTCTTGCACACGCGCCGCATCGCCGACGCCATCTGCGTCGCCAGGACCACCAGGTTCGCCAGCAACCAGGCTCACGTCGCCGAAGAGAGAGCAGGTGGGATTGCAGCCGTCCCCGTTGACACTGTTGTGATCGTCGCAGCGCTCGCTTCCGTTGAGAACACCATCACCGCAGCGAGGAAGTACGCAGTGCAGTAGCTCGCCGCTTCCGCCTTCGAGGGTGACATCTTGTCGACAGCCTTCACCAAGGGTGGCCTCATTGGTCGCGCCATCTTCGATTACTACGTTGGCGGCGCCCTCATCGCATTGCTCCTCGTAGACAACGCCGAAGGCCGGTCCGACGTCGACCACGCCATCCCCACAGGATGGAACTTTGCAGTTGCTACGACAGGCACCCGAGCGCGTGTCGCTGTTCTCTGGGCCTTCGTCGCACTCTTCGTTGCTAGCTGCGTCGATGACGAAGTCACCACAGAGCGGTTCTTTGCACAGACCCTGACCACAGAAGAACTCGGCACCGCTGTCGGCGATTCCGCAGGGGTTGCCGTCGCCAATCGGCACTTGATCGATGTTCTGTGTGGCCTCGTCACACTGATACTCAGTGCAGTCGTTGCCGTCGTCTTTGGCGATCGGCTCACAGAAGCCCGCCAGGCACTCCTCGCCTTCGCAATTGCAGCGATGTGGATTGTCGCAGAAGAGCTGGCCATCGAGGCATTCGCTTGCGGCCGTGCACGGAGACTGCAGCAGGACCTCGCTGGAAGACTCTTTGCCAACCAGCAAGACGGCACTGCCGCGAGCGCGAGCCACCACTGCACCGCTGGCGTCGAGTGCCTCGACTGCGATGCCGACGGTCTCACCGTTCTTGCCCCAGCCGTTGGCGAGGATCACGAAGGACTTCGGCAAGCTCAGTGCCTTGTCTCCGTCGGTATAGGATTGTGAATCGCTACTGAAGATCTCGCTGCCATCGGTGACCAGCGAGTCGAAGCGCAGAGTGACGATCTCATCGCTAATCGAGGGATCCGCCTTCACCGTGAGGAGCACGTAGGTGTCCTTGTTGCACGCGCCCAGAACGAGGAGGCAGAGGACTGCCAGTTTGAGTCGATTGAACATCATGAGCTCCTAGAGATTTCCCACTTCTGGAGCGGGCAATTCACCCGATTTGATGATGGCGTAGGTCGCGATGCTGCCCGCGACGACGGCACCGGTGCCTGCCCAAAACCACCAGCGCTTGTAGATGGGTGGTGGACGCACGATGGCGTCTTTGCTGACCAGGAAGGCCAAGGGCGCTGCATCGGTGCCGAGGGTGTGCAGTTGGTTGTCGTAGGCGTCGGTGGCCGTGATGTAGTACTGCATCTTGTACTCCTTGCCTTTGCGAGGCATGGGGTTGGCAGGCAGCTCGATGGCATCGCTGTCGCTGCGCATGGCCAGCGTCGTCCAATCCTCGCTGCCTTCCTTGCGGAAGCGCACGCTGCGATTCTTGATCATCTCGAGTGGGTCCGATGAAATCAGCACCGGCACCTTCACAGGCTTTTTAGGAGCAACCGTTCCGGGTGGTAGATGCTCCATGTTGAAAGGGGCACGTGTGGCCCAAAACTCCTTGGCATCGGCGAAGGCGGGCGCTGCCTGCTCGCTGATGCCCGTACCGTCTGCGGCCGGTTCTAGGGCCAGGTAGTGCTCGAATGCGTCGACGGCCATCGATTGCTTGCCAGCCATGGCGGCCGCCTGTCCTCGCAAACGATAGATCTGAATCAGGCTGAGACTCGAGTTGCCTTTGGCCTTCTCGGCTTTGTCCAGCTCCGCGAGTGCAGCCTCACCATCGCCTTGCGCGTAGAATGCGCGCGCCTGTTTCATGGTGGCCGACTCGTTGCTTCGCGCCTGCGCCTCGCGCCGACGTTGGTAGTCTTCGCGCTGGGTGGCAAGCTCTTTGAGCAACTCGTCGATGACTTTCTCGTCAACCTGATCACCGCCGAGCTGGCGATAGCTTCGAATCAGTGTTTCCGCTCGCGCAAGGCGAGCGAGCTTGGCATCGACCTTGAACTGTCGGCGCTCTGCTTGCGCGATGTTGTAGAGGATGGCGACGTGGCCAGAGAGCTGATAGGCGGCGTCGTATTCGCGCAGAGCGTCCTCGAACTGGCTGGCGTTCATCGCCTCGCCTGCGGCCTCGAAGCGGCGCTTGGCTTCGTCGACTGACAAAGCCTTGACCTCGTCAAGATTTGCCTGAGCCAACTCCCGCTCTCGGGGGCCCGGGTCGGCCTTCTCGATGAACTCCGAGTAGAGCTTGGCGGCTCGAGCAAGCTTGTCGTAGTCACCGTCTTTTTGAAATTGTCGCCGAAGGGCCTGCGCCACGTTGAAGAGCAGAACCGGTGACCGGCTCATGCGAAAGGCGGCCTCGTATCGCTGAGCTGCTTTGACGAAGTTGCCGTCAGCGTAAAACTCCTGGCCTTCCTTGTAGGCCTCACGGGCGTCGGCGAAGCTATCGGCGCGTGCTTTCGTGTGGCCAAGCAAACAAACCAGTGCCACCACGAGCACGAGCGAAAACACGGACCTAGTCCTGCGGATCATCAGTTCCTCCCCAACTGCCTACTGCAGCCGCCACCATTGTTGCGGAGGGGCTACTTCCAGTCGAGTGTCGTGTCCCGGTCTTTGATCTTGTCGGGCTGTTTTTCGTCACCGCCCTTGGTGTCACCGCCTTTGGTGTCACCGCCTTTGGTGTCACCGCCTTTGGTGTCACCGCTCTTGGTATCACCGGTCTTGGTGTCACCAGAGTTATTGCCGCTCAGCTTGCGGGTTCGCTTGAGTTCGATCTCTCGTGCGACGCGCAGACCTGCCCCGACCTCGATCTCAAAACTCTCGGACTCGTACCCGCGTGCTCGCACTTCGATGGCGTGGATTCCAGCGGCGATCGCTGCCACCTCGACGTGCTTGCCCTTGCCGACCAGTGCCTCATCGACGAAGACCTCAGCACGCGCGGAGCCGGTGTCGATGATGAGAATGCCTGGCTCGGGGGCAACAGGTGTGTCGACGGGCGGGTCGACGGGCGGGTCGACGGGCGGATCTTGCGGGGTGTCCTGCACGAGGACGCTGGCGTCGATGGAAGCAGCGGCGATCTTGGCGGGTGGCGCGGCATCGGACTTGTTTGCAGAGCCGCCGGCGAGCAGGGCGTAGGCGGCGCCTCCTAGCAACAAACAACCAGCGCCTGCGAAGGCGAAGAGGCGCGCCTGCGAGGGCGAGGGCGAGGGCGAGTCGTGCGAGTGCTCGACTTCCATGCGCGCGGTGGGGCCAGCCGATGCGATGGCAAGGCCGTCGGGTCGAGGCGTCTCCGCACGATGGACCAAGGTGTCAGCGGATGAAGCCGAGACCAGTTCATCGACCGTGGCAGGACCAGAATGGCGAAGCTCTCCAGGATTCTCCTGTGCGCTCTTGAGCGCGTCGGAAAGGGCGGTGGCTGAGCTGTAGCGATCATCGGGATCTTTGGCCAGGCACTTGAGAATGATGTCCTCGAAGGCCTGTGGCACCGGAGCGTGCTTGCTCGGCGGCGGCGGCTCCTCGGATGCAACCCGCATGAAGAGTTGCAGGACGTGCTCGCAGCCCTCGAAGGGAAAGTGATTGGTGAACATGCGGTAGAGCATGACGCCGAGCGCGTAAATGTCGGTGCGCAGATCGATTTGCGTGCCTCGGCACTGCTCGGGCGACATGTAATCGGGCGTGCCCAGCGCCATGCCGGTTTGCGTTCTCGATCGGCTCTCGTCACCTGCGAGTTTGGCGATACCGAAGTCCAGGAGCTTGATGCCCCGACCGCGCGCGTCCTTGATGAGGAAGACATTGTCGGGTTTAAGATCGCGGTGGATGATCTCTTGATCGTGGGCCGCCTGGAGCGCGTCGAGAGTCTGCACCAGAATTTCGACGATCTCGTCGACCCCGAGGATTCCCTTGTCCTCGATCTCATCCTCGAGGCTGCAGCCGTCGAGATGCTCCATGATGTAGTAGTGCCGACCGTCGGTGTGTTGGCCGAAGGAGAAGACATCAACGATGTTGGGATGACCGATCTGGTTGACCGCTCTGGCCTCGGCGATGAAGCGTCGCACTACCTCGCGATTGGCGGCCACGCTGTCGGTGAGGACTTTGACCGCAACCTTCTTGCCAATGAGTGGATGAATGGCCGAGTAGACCTCGCCCATGCCGCCCTGACCTAATTTCCCGGTGACCTTGAATTCGCCCATCATCGTGCCTGCGATGATGGGTTGGGATTCTTCTGGCATCATGTCGTCGATGTCAGTAAGGGCTGCCTGATTGGCAGCTTGAGCTGACACCCGACGGGCCGTCTGATTGCGCTGAGGCGACCCCGTCTTGATAGCGACCGCCGTGGCGGCGACCTCACTTGCTCCACGTTGTGGCGACTCGCGCATGAGCGTGCCCGAGGCATGGGCCTGGCGCAGCTCGGTGCCATCGTGAGGGCAGGTGGTGGCCGAGGCCGGCACCTCTCGATCGCAGCTTGGGCAGGTAGTGGTCGCGCTCATCGTAGTCAGCTCATCTCCTGTCTCGGATTCGAAATAGGCTTAAGGGCAGTTGATCGTGATGGTCTGTACGGCGTCGTTGGGCACGAAGGTCACCGTATTGCCATCCCCGATGGTGCCACCCGGGCAGGTGGCATAGGCCCGAATGGGGCCGTTCATGTAGTTTCCGTAATCGAGAAAGGTGACCACACCGCTGCCGTTGGTGGCCTGCAGATTCGAAAAGGAAGGCGTGTTGGTGACACTCTCTTCGAAACTTTTGGCGAAGAACTTGTCGGGGGCATTGCCGAGTTGCACGGGAGCATCCGACAAGGGTGCGCCGCTTCCGTTGAGCGCGCGGACTCGCAGGAAGCCCATGTTGTCGGTGTCGCTATTGAAGCCGCAGTCGCTACCACCGTTGCCCATGGTCACAGGAATGTCGAGAATGAGGTTGCTCTGATCGGTGTCGATGCAGGTGCCGCCGTCGCTCATCGTTACCGTCGCGCGGATCTTGTAGGGCTCGCCTGTGACGCCGGGCTGGCCGGAGGGGCGAGCGGCCACGTAGGCGTAGTAGGTGCCGACCTGGCTCGAGGCCAGAAGGCCACCATCGGCAAGCGAGACCGAAGATGCCGTGAGTGGATTGAAGGTAATGGGATCCAGGAATTGCGGAGCATCACCGCTGCCATTGCAGGTTGGGCACACCTCCATGCTGATTGTGCCGTTGGCAGTGCTGATATCGAAGGGCATTTGGCTCCTGTCGACCAGGTGGATCCAGATGGCCGTTTGGGCCCCGCTGCCATGATCGAGGCAAGCATTTTGACCAACCGTCATGGTCGTCTGGATGCCGCACCACTGGGTGATGTTTACATCGAAGCCCATGGGCGGCGCTGGACAGGTGATGGGCTGATCGGCTTCGACCAAGAGTTTGCGTGGGTTGATGAAGTTGCCATTGGCATCAGTGCAGCTGCACGCGTCTGGTCGAAGCTGGCACTCAGAGTAGCCCTTGCAGACGCCGGCATTGCACTCGTCGCCAGAGGTGTTGTTGTCTAGGTCGGTACAGCCACCGCCATCGGGCTTGGGAGTAGCAACGCAGACCCCGGATCTGCAGGCCCAGCTGGAGCAAGCCGTGGGTGCTAGCCCGCAATCGCCAGAGTTGGAGCACAATCCCGGGTTGGCAACCGAGAGATCGAGGTTCGCGCCCGGTGCCGCTGACATGACCGACATGATGGTTTCCGCCGTCCACGGCGTGCAGAACTTGGCAAGTTGGCCCTTGCTCGAGCCTGCGACCATCTGAATGTTGCTGCCTTCGAAGACAAAGCTTGCGTCGCCGACCGTGCCACCCACGTCAACGGCTCGAGTCGCCTCGACGGCTCCATCGACCACGTTGAGCTGATAGACCTGGCCATCGTCAGCGCCGACATAGATCTTGCCGCTGGATGCTTCGATGGCGACGCGACTGGTGGCGGCCGGCGCGGTCACGCCGTCTTCCGGATCGACCAAGGAGGTGGTCCACACCGAGCTGCCGTAGGAATCATCGTCGCGCACGAGCCAGACGTCGCCGAAGAAATCCACGGCGGCGATGAGCTCGCCATAGGGCGGGCGGAACTCGGCAAAGATGTTGGTCATGATCGGGATGCCGCCATTGCTCAGACTCCAGATGGAGGATCCATCCGACTTGTTGATGGCCTTCATGTCGCCAAAGAGGGTGGCCAGGTAGATGCGATCGCCACGCACGACGGGGGTGGTGTAGATCTGACCGACGTTTGCCGACCAGGCCTTGGTGCCGGTGATGACGTCGATGGACCACAGGCTATGCTGCGACGATGAGGCCGTCCTATCGGTGGCGACGATGAGTCGATCTTCGCTGACGTCGAGGAAGGGAGACTCGTGGACGACGTCCATGCTCAGAGCGCCGCCGGAGTTGAAGGTCCACAGCACCGTGCCGGTCTTGGCGTTGAGCGCGATAATCTGGTTGTCCTCGTTGGGGGTGGTTCCACAGCGGTGGCTGGTAGCCACGTACACCAGATCGGTTGCGTAGGTGGCTTTGAACGAGTCGGTGGCGAAACGGCGCAAGTGCACGACCGGGGTGGCGGTCAGGGTATCGAGACCGCAAGACTTGAGATCCACAGACCACTCGTCGATGCCGGTGCCCGGATTCTCGGGATCGATCCGCCTGACGATGCCGTCCTGTTGGGCAATGAAGACACCGTAACTGCCGTCGTTCATGTGCACGGGGTTCGGCAAGTTTTCCGCGGCATCACTGAGGGCTGCGGTGTCGACGGTCTTCATGTCACTCGTCGAGCGAATGTGCAGGGTAGTGCTCGAGACAACGGCCGTTAGGCCCAGGGTTGGATGCGGAGCCGCCGGGGAAAGCGCCGAGGCGCCGATGGAGTCGGAGGCCTCGGAGGAGTCGATCGTTGGATCGATGCAGGTGGCATCGGCCGAGGGCGCCATGGACAGGGCACCTGCCAGTGCCGCGATCGTCATCAAGAACTTGTGCATAGGGCGCCTCACTGGAGCTGTAACCTAAAGCTGGCCGTTAGGAGGGGAGCACCGGTATCGCCGACCCAGTGCACCTCGGTGGTGAACTTGCCGTGCTGTCGGTGGCGGGTGAAGTTGGTGCCCGCAATCGGAATCGGAGAGACGATGCTGACGAAGCCATCCGCGTCAGCCTGGTGTTTGGTGGTCCAGATCGTGCCGGGCGCCGTCGGATGATCGACCTTCTCTGGGCCGTTGGGATCCAAGGTGAAGGCCCGCCACGAGCTGCGCATGGTCGCGCCCTCGCTGTCGATGAGGTCGA
>JAHEAK010000647.1 GCA_024642805.1 Kofleriaceae bacterium
CCTGTCATCGGCACAGCCCTCACCACCCTGGCCTACGCGCTGCTCTCGCGCATGACGCCGGATACCAGCCTGGTGCTTGCGTGCGTCGACATGGCGCTGGTCGGTGCCGGCATGGGCATGATCATCCAGGTCATCGTGCTGGCCATCCAAAACTCCGTCGATACTCGGCACCTGGGTGCCGCCACCAGCGCTGCCCAGTTCTTTCGATCGATCGGCGGCACCATTGGCGTCACTCTCTTTGGCGTCCTCATGAACAGTCGCCTCGACACCAAGCTGGCGGCCGCGCTCTCCGGCGACGCCAAGCTGCCTGGCGATCCCAAGTCGCTCTTGCGAACGCCAGCGGCGATTGCCCAACTGCCCGAGGGCGTGCGCGAGGCGGTGCGCACGGCCCTTTCCGACAGCATCACCTACGTGTTTACGATCGCCATTCCCATGGCCGCCCTTGCCTTCTTCGTGTCACTCATGCTCACCGAGCACAGACTCCAGGACCGTGAGCAGGACCAGCAGTCGGCCGCTACCGAGATAGCTTCCTAGCAGGCTGCTGAACAATTCAGCAATCACGCTAGCAGCCCCCTAGGGCTGCGGCTCCTCAGGCACAGGCTCGGGGGGTGGCGCTTCCACGCGAGGAGCACAGCCGTGCTCAAGATACGAGCTCACCACGGAGCGCGTCGCAAAATCCGTATAGTCGTGTGCGACATCGAGCCCACCTGGGCGGTGCGGCCTGCTGGTGATCAGGGCATCGTGCAGGCACCAGGTTGAGCGGCAACCCGACTCGGAGGCGTCGACCTCGAGGGCCTCACCGCGGCCGGCGGCCTCGGCGCGATTGCCCTCCGAATCCATGAGCGAGGCATTGTGCGAGCGACCGAAGGCCGACCTGGAATACACGGGGCAGTAGCCGGCGAACTCGTCGATCGAGGTGCGCAGCCCAGCGCCATCGAGGTTGTAGTACTCCAAACTGATGTCGAGCTCACCGGCACTGCGCCGGCGCATGATCTGGGCAAAGAGCTCGTTGGCAACGAAACCACCGCTGGAGTGGGCGATTACCGTCAACTCGACGGGTCCTTCGACTTCGGCCAGAGCCACGAGTCTGGCGACGATCTTCGAGTTGCCAATCTCTTTGTTGTCGTAGGCGACCGTTGCCGGACCGCGAACCGAGAAGAGGTGAGCGTATTCCTGCTCGAGGAAGTGGGCCTGGGCGAGCTCATTGGCCCACGCACTGGAGGCAGCATCACTGGCCCCGAAGCCGCCATAGACGATGGCGACCTTGTTGTTCGACATGCCGCCAAGGGCCTCGTACTTGACGCCAACGCCGATGGTCTCGTCGGCACTATCCGAATCGGGCTGGTAGTCATAGTCGTCGGGTTCAGCAACACAGGCCAGAGCCAGAGCAGGTATGCAGGAGAGGAGGAGAAGGGTTGGGAGGCGCACGACATCTATGATTGCAAGGGCTCGGCCAGCGGCGAGACGTGTATGTGCCCATCTATGTGCAACTATGTGCGCAACTTGCAGTGCGTCGATCTAGCGAGCCCGGGGACGCTCACCCCGGTGGCTGATCGAGAAGCCGCCCAAGAGCATGCGAGGTCGGCCTCGAATCGAACAAATCGAAGAGAATCGAACAAGAAAACGCCCCGGACTCGAGAATGAGCCGGGGCGTGCGTCGTGCCTTGTCGCGCGTTGCTAGTTGTCCATCACCTGCGCGCAAGTGACGCTGGCCTGGGCCATGGTCATGAACAACAGGTGTTCTTCTGATGTGATTTCGTTGGTAGCGGCTGCATCCGCTGCCATGCCGCGCACGTCGACCAGAAAGCTGTTGTCGCCGTAGATCTCGGTGAGCAGTTGCGCATCCGAGGTGCCATCGAAGGCAGCGGGGCTGCTGATATCGGCGTCGACGGTGAAAGCGAACTTGGCGGCCGCGTAGATCTCGATGTCGCCGATGGTGGACGGATAGATGATAGTCACACCGGCGTGGCCGTCATTGTCTTGATCGATGACGCGCGGATCGGCGTCGCTCTCGGGCAACGCGTCAGTGAGTGGGTTGGCAAGCTGGGCACCGAGAACGACGGCACCGCGCTCAGTGGTCAGGTGAGTTCCCTGCTCGCTAGTCTCGAGAGTACCAACGACGGTGAAGGGCTCAACGGACGCCACCACGGCCGCTGGGATGCGTGGCTGCTCGCCGGCGATGACTGGCGGCGTCGCGTAACACATCTGCACCGTCATCTGAACATCGTTGCCGCTCTGGCTCACGCGCACGATCGCGCCGGCGTGCGTGTAGAGGACCTTTTCTTCCATCGTCTCGGTGTCGCGAGCGTGGACGGTGGATTCCAACTTCATGACGTAAGTCGGCTCGAGCTGCAGGCTCTGGGCAGGCGCTGCATCCGCAGAGCCCGCAGCGCCGCCATCTGGATTGCCCGCCTGGTCCGTGTTCTCGTCGGGGGCTGCATCACTGCTACAGCTGGCCACCAACGCAATGGCTGAGAGCAGACCTGGCAAGAGAGTGGGCACGCCGAGAATGGGTGTGTACTTTGAAATCATGGCAGTCCTGATGCGATTCGATGGTTAAGAGTTTGCGATCGTTGGTGTTTTTCTGTGAGCCACGATCCGAACCTGGCTTGGCTCGTACCATAGACGCAAGTGGCACCGACAAGGTGACAGAAAACCCGACACTCGTTGCTCACTGCCTGACCAATGCCCCCGAGGGTGGCCGGGAGGTGGCCAGGAGGTGGCCAGGAGGTGGCCAGGAGGTGGCCAGGAGGTGGCCAGGAGGTGGCCGCATGACACAGGTATGGCCAATGCGTGCACAGGGAGTTGTGCAGGAGTGGAACAATCAACCCGCCGAGAGCCGCGTTTTCACAGCGCCATGCCTCGGCACCGCTCTTGCTCTATTGGCTTGTGCGATGCGCGATCTCGTCTTTCCCGTCGAACTCACGGTTCCGGACACGGACTACTACGCCGATGGACGTCGGCGCCGGAAGATGAGTCTGGCGGCGCAGGCTGGCGACGACAGCGCGATTCGTTGGTTTGCCGAAAGCGAGAGACCGAGCAGCGACATCGGCAGAGCCACCACGCAACTGGCCCCCGAGCCGATGCTCGCCGCTTCGAACGGCCGACTTGCGCTGGCGCCGCCGCCGAGCCAACGCGCCCCCTCGCCGAGCCGCCTTGCTTTGGTGGCGCCGCCGATTCCGACGACCGCGCCTGTGCGACCTGTGCCGGCTATTGCCCAGGCCGCCCTCAGCACGATGCTCATGAATCCGATGCCCAGCGAGCCCGTACCCGCGCTGGCATCCCGAGAGCTGAAAATGGCGCTTGGCACCAATGCTCCGCCCATGCAGCCTGTGCCGAGAGGACTCGGTCCGAGCGCCGCATCTGTAATGAGCTCAGCGCCGATGGTTGCGCAGCCAAGTGCCGCCCACATGGTCACAGGACCCGACTTTGTTAGCTTTCCCGA
>JAHEAK010000648.1 GCA_024642805.1 Kofleriaceae bacterium
TGTCGCCGTCTCCCCTGCAGCTATGGGACAGCTTCGATGCCGTGCAGCGCGAGATCCGTGCCGACCAAGAGCAAGGTGTAGAAGCCGTGCTCTTCTTCTATTACTCGGGGCATGCGCGCTCAACGGCCCTCGATCTCGGGGCCAGTGAGGTCGAGCTCTCCGATCTGCGCGCGCGCATCGAGGCGATGCCCGCCAGCTTGCGGGTGGTCGTGCTCGATGCCTGCCAGAGCGGAGCCATCTCGCGGGTAAAGGGCGCCAAGGCGACCGCGGATTTCTCGACCAGCTCCGTGGCCAGCTTGAGCATGACCGGTCTGGCGATCATGGCATCGAGCACCGGCACCGAGCTCAGTCAGGAGTCCGATGCCCTCGAGGGCTCGTACTTCACGCATCACCTGGTCTCTGGCCTGCGCGGCGCCGCCGACAAGGATGGCGATGGCGCGGTCACGCTGAGCGAAGCCTATGCCTACGCCTACGACAGCACGCTTCTGGCGACCGCCGTGAGCGCGGTTGGCAAGCAGCACGTCACTCTCGAGACCGACTTGCGTGGCAAGGGCGACGTCGCGATCACTCGCCCTGCCGAAGCCGATGCCAAGCTGGTCTTGCCTGCCGATCTGGTAGGAGCGGTGACCATCTCGAAGCGCGGCAGCGTGATGGCGGAAGTAAACAAAGTCGCGGGGCAGGCGGTATCTCTCGCCTTACCAACTGGTGCCTACTCGGTAATCGTTCGCAAGGACGCCAGCAGCGCGCGCGAGTGTGAGGCGTCCCTGCGCTCCAAGGAAATCACTTCGCTGAGTTGGGGGACCTGCCGCGTCGTGCATATCGCGGCCGCCGTCGAGAAGGGTGGCGGACCGGGTGCGATCTATTTACCGGCCGCTGAGCCCTTCTTCGTGCCGCAGTGGCATGTAGAGCTCAATCTGGGTCTGCGCGGCTCGTCCAATGATGCCTATACCGACCGACTGCAGACCTTTGGCTATGAGCGCGATGATGCACTCTTGGTGCACGGTCACTACAACCTCAAGGCCTATCGCAGCGTCGCGCCCTACCTGCAGTTCGGTGTGAGTGCCGGCTTGCTCGAGAGCGACTCCTTTCGCCGCCACACCGATGGCGCCAGCACCTACGACCTGAACTGGTCGACCTATCACGCCAGCGCGCTCGGGCGCTTGTACCAGAGCCTCGGAGACGATGAGAGCATGCAGGTCTTTGCCGAAGGAAGTCTGGGACTGAGCTGGTCCAGCTCGCGTCTGCTGGAGGAAACCATGAATCGCAGCGACACCCAGCTCGACATCGGCTATGCGCTCTCGGGATCCCTCGGGCTCTCGGAGGAGCTGTACCACGGCGTCGGCGTCGTGCTCACTGCTGGCTATAGCTACGCGCCCACCCTCGACAACGAGCTCCAGGAATCCCACAACGGCGCCGGCCTTTTGTACAGCCTCGGCCTGCTTGGCAGGTTCTAAATATCGTCTTTCAAGACCCCCGTCTTCAAGACCCCCGTCTTTCAAATCCGAAGTGAAGTAGGAGCACGAAAATGAAAAGCCTCATTGGAAATATTCTCTTTGCCAGCTGTGCCTTCCTTGCGCTGAGCGCGGAGGAGTGCGGCGAGACCCACTACATCAATGACTCAGGCTTCGACCTGTGGTGCGGCGATACCCTCTGTGATTGGCAAGTTCTTTCAGGCGACGTGTCACGAGCCGCGAGCTGGCATCGAAGCGATTATGCGGTTGAGCTGTTGGGCCAAGACGTTGTCATCACCCAGCTGAGCACGCGCGCCAGCACCGACTGCTTGCGCTTCGAGGTCCTTGCCGACATCGACGAGGACGCCCGTGTGACCTTGTCGATCGACTACTACGATGACGGCATCGTCGACTATGAACAAGAACTCGGCCACGTTCGCTGGCAGAGCCTGGTGCATCTGGTCGCGACCCCCGCGACCTGGCAGGGGGTTCGCTTCACGCTGCACAAGGAAGGGCCAGGGCGGGCTCGTCTGGCCCAGATCGAGGCCACTTCCGACGACGCGTGCATTGACAAGCCCATTGAACTACCCAACAAACCTCTCGGCGCCTACTGCCTCAATGGCGCCGAGTGCGACAGCGGCATTTGTGCGAACTCGGCGGTCGATAACGGCTGGTTCAACGCGGTTTGCAGCACATGCGCCGCCGACGAGGACTGTGAGGAAGGCTTCGTGTGCGGCACGGCATCCGAGGGGCGCGACTTCATGTTGCCAGCCAGAACGTGCATTGCCGAGGCCTCTCGAGCTCTCGGTTCGCTGTGCGCCGGTGACGGCGAGTGCGGGACCGGCGTGTGCTGCTCGGCGCGTTGTTCGGCGTGTTGCGACGCCAGCAGCTGTGGCGGCGCGGCCTGTGCGGCGGCAGTTGTCGATGAGGCGCAGGCGCTCTTGGCACCTGGCCTGTGTGAGGGTGGTGAACCGAACAGTCCCTGTCTCAGCGATGCCGATTGCGCCGGCACCACTTGCACAGGTGATGGCGTGCTGCGCATCTGTGCCGCAGATGGTCGGGACTGCCAAAGCGATGCCGACTGCCCATCCGTTGAAGGCCTGTCCACTCAATGCCTAGACTTCGGAATTGCTGACGGAACCTGTCAATAACCCGTCCCAGGCCTACCAGCGCTATGGCATGGCGCTGGTGCGCAAGGCGGAGCGCATCCTGAGAAATCAGGACGACGCCATGGACGTGGTGCAAGCGCTCTTCGTCGATTTGCTGGCCTCTCCGCCCACCTCGCTAGACCTGCCTTACTTGTACAGCGCCGTCACCAACCGCTCGATCAACATGCTTCGCAACCAACGAAATCGCACACGCCTGCTCGAGGAGCAGAGCAGCAGCTTGCGAGGCCCCGAGCGGACGCCACTTGGCAGCGCGCTCTTGAGTCTCAACTTGCTCACGCGCCTGGTCGAAGGTCTTGATGACAAGTCCTCGGCGATTCTCGTCTATCACTTTCTCGACGATCTCAACCAGGACGAGGTAGCGACCCAGATGGGCATCAGTCGACGTGCTGTGGTCAAGCGCCTGGCCAAGATCCGCGCTCTGGCCAGCCAACTGGCGCGGGCGGCCTCCCACAACGAAGAGACCAGCAGCCCAGATACCAATCCCGATACCAACTCAGGGGAGCGAAGGCTATGAGTGCACCGGACCAGCTCAGTTGCAAGAGCACGCCCATTTCGTGGCTCGAACTGGAGCGCTATGTACTCGGTGAATCCGAGCGCGAGGCCGAGCTTGGTGCGCATCTGCAGTCCTGCTCCGCGTGTGAGCTAGTGGCCCAACGCATTCGCGACGACGCGCGAATGATGCCAGCACTGGTGATGTCGGTGGCGCCCATGCCCGAGCGGCGTTGGGCTTGGCGCTGGCGCTTCGCCTTGACCTTGCTGCCGGTCGTCGTGCTCCTTGTCTTCTTGCGCCCGCGCGGTGAGCACCATGAAGG
>JAHEAK010000077.1 GCA_024642805.1 Kofleriaceae bacterium
GCAATAAGGCCTTCCGCAAGTACATGCAGAAGCATGGCATGCGCGCCTACAACGTCATCATCCAGGTCACCGCCTACGAGGCGACGCTAACTCCCAACAGCAAGAAGCCTGGCAATATCGTCGGCTCGCAAATCGCCCTACGTATGTTTGGCGACACCATACCCGAGCGGGTCATGGCCTTCAGCGGCGACGGCTCCGCAAAGGTGCTCATCGAAGTCGGCAAGAAAGTGCGTGCCAAGGATCGCGAATTCGCTGACAGTGAAGCGTTGCAGACCGCCATCGCTGACGCGCTCAAGACCAGCCTGGACAAGCTCGAAGAAGTACCGCCCAAGGAAAAGAAGCGTAAGAAAAAGTCGTAGCTCGCAGCGCTGGCGAGCCTGCCCTAGCGAACGATTCGGCCCATGCGATTCAAGCGGTAACCGCCAGCCTGGGCGTCTTGTTTCGACCACCAGATGAACAGCGCCTTGCCCTTGATGTTCTTGATCGGGGCCGGCCCCCAGACCCTCGAGTCGCTCGAGTTGTCACGGTTGTCGCCCATGGCAAAGAAGTGCCCCTTAGGCACCACGAACTTGCGGCGCTGAGAACAAACCTCGTCGGATTCTTCGAGCTCGACCAGCTCACCCATTGCGGCGATTCTCTCATCCATCGAGCGGTGCTCGCCGTCCTGGCTGTCTCGGCAGCTCGGCAAGCTGTGGCCGGGAAAGTCGTGGCCACCGCTGAGCTGTGAGTAGCTGCCAGTGGGCTCGGCGAGACGCCGTGCGTCCATGAGCGGCCGGGTCTTGCCGTCGCGATCTTCGTAGACCGTGGTGTAGGCGTGATCTAGAGCCTTCTCCTCGTAGAGGGAGCACTCCTTCTCGCTCCAGCTCAGATTGTCCACATCCCAATAGCTGCAGTCCTCGCTCTGCAGCGTCGAGCTCAGCTCCTGCCCGTTGACGAAGACTCGATCGCATCGAACTTCGACGGAATCACCTTCGAGGGCGACGATGCGCTTGATGAAGTCCTTGTCAGGATCGCAGGGATAGATAAAGACGACGACCTCGCCGCGCTCAGGCTTGCGAAACTCGAAGAAGCGCTTGGTGGTGTATGGCACGCGCACGCCATAGATGAACTTGTTGACGAAGATGTGGTCGCCAATTTCCAAGGTCGGAATCATCGAGGACGAGGGAATCTTGAAGGCCTCGACCACGAAGGCCCGCAATAGCAAGGCGATGAAGACGGCGATGCCAATCGACTCGGCGTACTCGCGGCCCGTGCTCTTGCGGGCAAAGGCTAGGTGCTTGTCGACGAGTTCATCGAGCTCGACCAACTGCGAGCGCAAGGTCGAGGGCTCGGGGGTCGTCGCCTGAAGACTCTTGTCCAGGGCGTTGGCCGTGCTCTCGATGCGCTCCCTGAGCTCGCCGGAGATCTTGTAAGCGCTGGCCCGGGCGCCTCGACGGGCTTCGCGCACAAGCTCCTTGGCCTCTTTGCGAACTCGGCGGTCGAAGCTGGCGGCCGTTCGGGTCACGTCAGTCCACCTTCAAGATGGTCAAGAATGCTTCTTGCGGCAGCTCTACCGAACCGACAGCCTTCATGCGCTTCTTGCCGGCCTTCTGCTTCTCGAGCAGCTTGCGCTTTCGGCTGATGTCGCCGCCGTAACACTTGGCCGTGACGTCCTTGCGCAGCGCCTTGACGGTCGTGCGCGAGATGATTCGACTGCCGATGGAGGCCTGAATGGCCACCGCGAACATTTGCCGGTGAATCACTTCCTTCATCTTGACACACAGCTCGGTCCCGCGCCGTTGGGCAACCGTCTTGTGACAAACGACGCTCAGCGCATCGACCTTCTCGCCATTAACCAAAATGTCGACGCGCACCAGGTCACTTTGCATGTAGCCATCGACGTCGTACTCGAGCGAGGCGTAGCCGCGCGACAAGGTCTTGAGGCGGTCGTAGAAACCGAACACAACCTCTGCCAGGGGCAACCGGTACTTGACCTGCACGCGCCCCATGGTGCCGTAGTTGATGCCCTTCTGGATACCGCGCCGCTCCTCACACAGCTGCACCACCGAGCCGATGTACTCTTGCGGGCAGTGCACGGTGGCACTGATCATCGGCTCTTCCATGAAGGCGTAGTTGCCGAGATCGGGAATCTTGGCCGGGTTGTGCACCATCTCGACCTCGCCGGCCTTGTGGTGGACTTTGTAGATCACCGAAGGCGCCGTCGAGATGAGATCGAGGTCGAACTCGCGCTCGAGTCGCTCCTGGACGATTTCCATGTGCAACAGGCCGAGGAAGCCACAGCGAAAACCGAAGCCGAGTGCCGCTGAGGTCTCTGGCTCGTAGCTGACAGCGGCGTCGTTGAGAACCAGTTTGGCAAGCGCTTCTTTGACCTGCTGATAGTCCTTGGAGTCGACCGGGAAGATACCGGCAAAGACCATGGGCTGGACCTTTTTGAAGCCGGCCAAGGGCTTGTCACAGGGACGGTCGGCGCTCGTGATGGTGTCACCGACCAAGACATCGGCGATGTCCTTGACCGAGGCCGCGACGATTCCTACCTCGCCGCACTCGAGCATGTTGACCGAGCATGGCTGGGGCTGAAAGAAGCCCAGCTGAGTACACTCGTACTCTTTGTTGGTGGCCATGAAACGCAGTTTCTGACCTTTGCGAATCGAACCATCGACGACGCGGACAAGAGCGACCACGCCGCGGAAGGAGTCGTACCAGGAGTCGAAGATGAGGGCACGCAGCGGCGCATCGGCGTTGACGACCGGCGGTGGTATGCGCTTGACGATCGCCTCCAGCACCTCTGCACAGCCAAGTCCCGTCTTGGCTGACACGCGCAGGGCATCGTGGGCATCGAGGCCGATAGCCTCTTCGATCTCTTCGATGACCTCCTCGGGGCGAGCAACGGGCAAGTCGATCTTGTTGAGGACCGGTACGATCTCGAGGTTGTTGTCGAGGGCCAGGTAGACGTTGGCAAGGGTCTGCGCCTGCACGCCCTGGGCGGCATCGACCACCAGCAGGCAGCCCTCGCATGCCGCCAGTGAACGACTCACCTCGTAGTGAAAGTCGACGTGGCCGGGGGTGTCGATGAGGTTGAGCTGATAGGTCTTGCCGTCTTGGGCTTTGTAGCTTAGGCGCACGGCTTGCGCCTTGATCGTGATGCCGCGCTCCTGCTCCAGCTCCATGCGATCGAGGAGCTGCGCCTTCTGCTCACGTTGCGTAACGGCACCGGTCAGATCCATGATGCGATCGGCAAGCGTGGTCTTGCCGTGATCGATATGGGCGATGATTGAGAAATTTCGGATTAGGTCCGGTGCGACCGGCATGGGCTGCCTATCTAGCACATTCGAATCCTTGGGCAAATCGATAGGGTGGCGGCAAACGAGCTTTCCCCAGGCGGCGCACAAGCGCGAGCAGCTCGCGGAGGGCGCGCTCGCATCGGCACGGGCCGCGCATTTGGCTCGGGACCTCGCTTGCCTGCCAACCGGAGCAAGGCTAGGCTTCAACCATGGGAAATCGCGCGATAGGCATGGGTTTGGCTGTGACGATGCTGGCTGCCTGTGGCGGCTCTTCTGGGAAGAAGGGCGGCTCGACGACCGTTGCTGGCATCGATGACTCCGATGCGCTGAACGTGCCGCGTGTAGATCCCAAGCTGTGCGACACCCAGGGCAAAACCGTTCAGACCTTCGATCTGAACCACGACAACAAGCCCGATGTCTGGAAGCTCTTCGCCACCAGCAACGAAGGTGGAACCACCGTCGAAATTCTCACATGTAAGCAGGTCGACCTCGACCACGACGGCAAGAAAGATTACGTGCAAACCTACTCGCGCACCGGCGAGATGATTGCCGAGGAATTCGACTTCACCTTCGAGGGCAGCATGGATGCCCGCGAGCACTACGACAAGAAGACGGGCAAGATCTACCTCATCGAGCGCGACAGCGATCATGACAAGCAGCCCGACGTCTGGGAGAAGTACGACGACTCCGGTCGCCTCGAGACCGTACGTCGAGATCGCAACGCCGACGGCAAGCCTGACTTGTGGGAGCAGTACAAGGGCGGCGAGCTTTTGGCGATTCTCTACGACGACGACTTCGACAACAAAGTCGATCGCAAAGACGAGATCAAGTCGGTGGCTCCTCCCAAAGCTGCGACGCCCACCGAAGGTGACGAGGGCGAGACGCCCATCGAGCCCCCTGCCGACGACAAATAGCGCCCAGCGAACGCATGGGGCGCCTCCTGCTGCGACGTGATCGCACTGGTCGCGGCTCTACAGAACGCGTCCGACAGCTCCTGTTGCTGCCAAGTGGCCCCTGCCCGCCTGTAGGCGGCCTCTGCTCCGCCAATCTACGAAGATCTAGTAGGGATGGTGGTGGCCGTTGGGCCCCTCGAGGTGCGGATGCGGGTGGTCGTGATGATGGTGCGAGCTTGCCTGGTGTGGATGATCGTGTGGGTGTTCGTGCTTGCTGTGCACGTGGACTTTCACCTTCGGCTTTTTCGTCGGCCGCGTCTTGGGCTCGTGTTTGGGCGCAGGCTCCTTCTTGACCTCGCGAGGACAGGAAGTGAGGCCGACGGCCAGAGCTATGCACAATAGGTACGTCTTCATCACTTGCGCTTCTGAGCCATCTTACGCTTAAGAGCCTCGAGCTCGTCATCCACGCCGCTCTTCTTCTTGGCCTTCTTGCCGGTCTTGCTTCGCGGCGGCGCCGACGCGGACGAACTGCTTCCCGCCGAACGGCGCAGGCGATCGAGCTCCTCGTCGACACTCATTCGGGCGTGCACGGAGGTTCCGCTGCCGCTCGTGGAGGCGGCGCTGTCGGGGCGTGTGGGCTCGGCAGAGGGCATGGGAGGCACGCTGGCGGCGGCTCGTGCGGCCTCGCTGATCCCGCGCTCCTCACTGTCGAGGCTGGCCATTTCGGCAAGAGCCGCGTGCATGCGCGCGCGCTCCATGTCGGCATTGCGCTCGGCCTCCTTGCCCATCTCGCGATTGCCGAGCTTGTCTGCCTGTGCGCGTTTGCTATCCCAGGAACTGGCTTGTTTCTGGGCATCGGCGATGGCCCTGGCGACCTGGGCTTTGCGCTCGCGAATCTCTTCTTGCAGGCGACGCAGACGGGCCGGATCGGGGCGTGCCGGCGCAGGCCCGCCCCCACCCAGATCTTCGAGTGCTCCGGCCGGCGTGGAGGCCTGAGCCGCCCAGTGCGCAAATTCCTCCGCACTCTCGACGTCAGAGCGTCGATGGGCACTGGCGACCTGACCGCGCTCGTCGATGATCTCCTGGCGTTGAGCGGCGAGCAGCCAGGCGGCGTCGGCCACGATCGCTGCTCCGTCCATCCCGACCAGCCCATTGTCGCGAGGGCTCGTCGCCAACATTCGCTCGAGAGCGGGGCCGATCATCAGCGAGTTGGCCGCAATGGCACCTCGACCGCGCTCTTCCAGTGCATTGGCGCGTCGGGTCTCAGCACCGTCCCGTGGGCTGTAGCACACCATGGCGGCGCCTACCGCAGAGGCCCTGGCAATGGCCTGCGCGCTCGGCTTGGCGACAATTACATCCGCGCAGCGCCAGAGCAAAGGCGCGTCCTCGGTGTTGCCGAAGAGCTTGGCGCGGATGCCGAGCACCGGCACCTGTGCGCGCAAGGCGGCAGCCGCCTCGGTGTCCGCTCCGGCCGCGAAGAGATACATCAGGTCAGCGCTCGTCAGCGAGAGCTGCAGCGCCATCTGAGAACTTTTCTCAGCCCCAAAGCCATCGACCTCGACCAGCGCAACGCGACTCGCCAGGCCAAAGCGCTTCTTGAGTGCCTCCTGCGAGGTGGCTCCAGCCTGGGCATAGCGAAGCTCTCCGATACTGCCCACAACCACAATGGCGTGCCCCGGGACACCGTGGTCCTCGAGCAGCACAGCGGCTTCATCATCGCAGACGAAGTAGCGATCGACTTCACACTGCGCCCATGCGGCGCTTGGAGCCAGATCGGAAACGACGGCCACCACCGGAAAGGGACGGGCCGCCTTATTGCGCAGCTCGCACAGCACCAGCGCGGGACCGACCTCGAAACACACGACCAGATCCGGCCGCTTGCTGTCGATTTCCCGCTCGAGGCGCCGCTCCTCGATTTCGCCGCTGAGGTGGCGCATGACCCACTCCACGGCTCCACCCTTTTCGCCGCCGAGGCGACCAGCGTCGAAGGCACTGAGCTTGCTGCCAACCGCTTGCAAGGCAGCCAGCACTGAGGTCACGACGGTGGTGTCACAGCCCGCCGAGCTGAGCACGAGGATCGACGGCGCGCCGCTCACTGCATGGCCTCCGGGTTCAGGGCGGTCGGAGGACAGCTGCCCTGCAGGCGAGTGCGAATCGCGTTGGCGCAGATCTCAGCCATTTTTGTGCGGGCCGAGAGAGTGGCAGAAGCGATGTGTGGAGCAAGCACGACGCTCTCGAGCTCTAGCAGACGCTCTGGGACCTGCGGCTCGTTCTCGAAAACGTCGAGCCCTGCCCCGGCGATCGCACCGCTCTCGAGCGCGTCGGCAAGGGCCTCATGGTCCACACACGCGCCACGCGCCGTGTTGACCAGGATGGCCGTCGGCTTCATCGTCGCCAGTGCCTTGGCGTCGATGAGTCCCTTGGTGTTCTGGCTCAGTGGACAGTGCAGCGAGACGAAATCGCAGGTCGCGAGCAGCTCCTCCCGTGACACATGTCTGGCGCCCAGGGCCTCCGCCTCAGGCATCTGGCGCGGCGAGTCGTAGACCAAGTCCATGGCAAATCCCTTAGCACGCTGCAAGAGCGCACGGCCAATGCGCCCAGCACCGACCACGCCCAGGCGCCTGCCGCGCAACTCGGTTCCTAGCAAAAGTCCAGGCGCCCAGCCCTGCCAAGCTCCGGCACGCACCAGCCTCTCGCCCTCGCCAAGGCGACGGGCAGCCGCCAGAAGCAGAGTGAAGGCGAAGTCGGCGGTGGCATCGGTCAGCACATCCGGAGTGTTGGTGACGACCACGCCCCGACGGGTGGCCTCGGCCAAGTCCACGTTGTCGTAGCCGACCGCAAAATTGGCGACGATCTTGAGCCGCTTGCCGGCCGCCAAGAGCTCGCTGTCGACCCGCACGTTGAGCAGCGCGATGAGCCCATCTGCTTTTGGCAAAAGCTCAAGCAATTCCCCACGACTCAGCTGGCCCTCCTTGGGCACTTCCAAGCTGGCCTCGCCAAGCAATGGTCGCAGGTCCACGGGCAATGCCGACGACGATATGA
Organism: Kofleriaceae bacterium; assembly: GCA_024642805.1. GTDB lineage: Bacteria > Myxococcota_A > Polyangia > Haliangiales > Haliangiaceae > NORP324. The sequence continues at coordinate 7,217 of JAHEAK010000077.1, forward strand.
CTTTGCCCGTCACATCATGAAGATAGCATGGAGCCCGCTCGTGGTACCGTTTTGCCAGGCATGCGGGCACTGCAACTCATCTCTCTCGTCTGGCTCCTGTGCTGCGCGCCGCACGCCGAGGCCAACACCCGCGAGCCAGGTAGCACGGCCCCCATCCCACAACAGGAGCTGGAGGACATGGCCTGGGCCCGCGGCGACAAGGTCACGGGCGCCGAGGTCGTGAACTATGTCGCCTTCACCTTTGATGACGGTCCTGAGCCAGAGACCACACCTCAGGTGCTGGCCATTCTCGAGGCGCATCGTGTGCCGGCTGCCTTCTTCGTGGTCGGGCGTCACTTCATCGGAGACTCGCCAGCTGCCCTCGAGGGGGCCAGGCTCTTGCGCTCCATGTCGGCGGCGGGCTTTCTGATCGGCAATCACACCCTGGCCCACCAGTCCCTGGCCAAGCAGCCCTTCGCGCGCGCGGCCGCCTCCATCACCGACAACGCACTCGAGCTGGCCAAGATACTCGGCTACGAGCCGCGCCTCTTTCGCCCGCCCTACGGCGCCATGACCAGCAAGACTCGCAAGCTCTTGCGCGAGCGCGGCGACACATTGGTCCGTTGGAACATCGACCCAAAGGACTTTCGCAAGGCCCGGCAAAACACCCTGCAGGCCTACGTGGTGAAGAAGATCTTGAGTAAGAAAGGCGGCATTGTCCTGATGCACGACACCAAGGCGGCCACCGCCCACGCCCTGGAAGGCATCCTCAATGATCTGCAAAGCGCCAACTGCCAGCGAATGGCCCGGGGCCTTCCACCTATCCTTCCGGTTTCCTTGCACTATTTCATGCAAGAACAGGATGGCTCTGCCCGCGCGGTCCCGCCGGAAGTTATGAAGACTACTCAGAACAGCCTCGAAGCCCTGCACAAAGCCTGTCAAATCGACAATTGACAAGCAAATCCGGCCCGTCTAGCGTGCGGCGCTTGAACGGGGGTCGGAGTGTGATGGACGAGCCTACTGCGATGACGACGACAAACGAGAAGGGCCAAGTGCCAACGGTTCCAAGCGTGGCGAAGCTCGCAACGCCAGAGCCTCAGCTTGGCGCCGAGCGACTCTTCCCGACCACCAATGTCGATATAGACATTCGCCCGCCTTTCCAGCTGCGGCCAGACTACACGGGCCGGCACTCGGTCCTCACCAAGCTTCAAGCCTCCTTCGTTGCGGCCATGAGGGACGTGGAGCTGTCCTTCAATCTCCTCGTTGGTGATGCCGGCATGGGCAAGAGTCGGACCCTCCGCGAGCTGGTCGACCTCATCGAGAGTTCCGACAGCGAGGTGCGCGTCCTGGTCGGCAACGGTGAGTCCAGCGATCGCACCTACGCCGCCTTTGCCCAGCTCTTGTCCTTGCGCTTTGGCATCACGGCAACTGACTCGGATGCCGTCGCCCACAGCAAGATCGAAGCCGCCATCGGCGAGCTGATGAGCGCCAGTCGGGTGACTGAGATTGCTCACTTGATCGCCCACTTGATGCGCCGCCCCTATGTGGATTCCGCCGTGGTGCAGTCGCTGGCCCAATCCCACCAGCAGCTGGAGGTGCGCACCTTCCTGGCCGTGAAGCGCTTCTTCCAGGCCGACGCCGAGGCGGGCCCCCTGGTTCTGTGTTTCGAGAACCTCGAGCAGGCCGACGCCGCCACCATCAACTTGCTCCACTTCCTGGTGACTGGCTTGTCCAGCAGTCGACTCATGTTGATTGGCACCGCCACGGCCGAGCTCTTCGACACCTACCCAACCTTTGGCGTGACCGATGTCGAGCTGCAGCGCTACGAGATTGGGCCGCTAAGCGACGCCGATTGCGAAGATCTGTTTCGCAAGCTGACCACCAGCGTCATCGGATGCCCCGAGAGCCTGGCCAAGCACGCCACCAAGCTCGGCGGTTCGCCGCGGGCCATCTTCGAGCTGGTTCGCTACCTCCTGGAAGCGAATGTCATCATTCGCAGCCCTGCGGGCTGGACCGCCGACGTGGTGCAGCTCACCAAGACCCCTCTTCCGAAGACGCACAGCGACCTGGTCGCTGCCCGCATTCGCACGATGCCACCCAGCCAGCGCGAGGTTCTGCAACACGCCGCCATCGTCGGCGAGACCTTCTGGCTGGACGCAATCGTCGCCCTCTTGCGAGCCGAGCGATTCGCCACCGCCGACCCAGATGGTCCGACACTTGGCGAAATTGCTGCCGCTGGCGATCACACCAAGTCGACCGTGAGCAAGTCGCTCACGCAATTGCTTGCGCAAGAGTGGCTCGTCGAAGCCGACGAGACCAGCAAGGCTGGCGAGCATGAGTATCGCTTTGCCTATCCGCTCCTCTGGTCGAGCGTCTATGCCGAGTGCAAGAAGAGCACGCGCGAATCGAGTCACCTGCGCGCCGCCCAGTGGATCGAGCTGCGTCCTAACGGTCGCGATCCTTCGGCGCAAGAAGACATCGGGCACCATCTCGAGCTTGCCGGCGACGTACGAGGAGCAGCCCGTCGCTTCCGTCGCGCCGCCGATCACGCACGCACCAACTTCTTCAACGACAAAGCGATTCGCCTGTACAGCCACGCACTCGAGTGCCTGGGCCAAGCCGATCAAGCAGCGCGCATTCACCTGTGGCACGACCTCGGTTCGGTCTACGAGCTGAAGGGCGACTACGAAGGTGCCATCGGTGCCTTCGAACGCATGCTGCGCTTGTCGTGGATCTGTGCCTCTCGCACCAAGGCCGCTGTTGCCTTCAACAAGATGGGGCGCGTCTGGCGCAAGAAGGGCGACCTCAAGCTCTCTCTGGACTACTTGAGTCGCGGCCTGCAGCTCTTCGAGCAAGCAGGTGATGAGCGCGGCATCGCCGGCTCCTTCGATGACATCGGTCAAGTTCACTACTTGCTCGGCAACTTCGACGAGGCCCACAACAAGGTCACCGCTGGTCTGCAGAAGCGAGGCAAGGGAGGCGACTCGCGCGCCATCGCCACCTCGCTGTCGACGCTCGGCAACATTCAACAGGACCGAGGCTTCATTGACGAGGCCCTCAACTGTCACCGTGAGGCTCTCGATCTGCGGCGCGCTACTGGCGACCGCGCGGGCGTGGCCTCTTCGCTCAACAACCTGGCCGTTATTGCCTACGAGCGAGGCCAGCTGGGTCAGGCGCGCGAAGGTTGGGAGCAGGCACTCAAGGAGGCCGAGGACATCGGTGCCTTGCCCTTGCAGGCGCATGTGCTGGCGAACCTCGGCGAGATTGCCTTCGTCGAGCAGCGCTACGACGAGGCACGCCGACGACTCACCGAAGGCGTCCAGATCGCTTCCGACATCGCCGAGCGCCGCTTGGAGGTCGAGGCGACCCGCAACATGGCTCGCCTGGAACACGTCCTCGGCAATTCCTCCGCCGCTCGCGAGCACGCGCACCGCGCCCACACCGTGGCAAGCGACGCCGGCCTTCGCGACTACGAGGGCCGCGCCCTGCTCACCCTGGCTGAAGTCTTTGGCGGCACCCTCTTTGACGCCGCACAGACCGACGAGGACCTGACCATCGACGAAGGCGAAGCCACGGCCGAGGGCTACTTCAAACAGGGCATCGACGTCATGCGCGCCATTGGCAATGACACCGAGCTTGCCAAAGGTCTGGAAGCCTACGGCCGCTACAAGATCGAGCAAGGCGAGATCGATGAAGGCCGCGCGCTCCTGGTGCAATGCCTCGCCATCTATCAGCGACTCGACCTGCGCCAGCGCCAAGAAGTCGAAGACATCCTCAACTCGCTCTGAGCCGAGGAGGCTCTTGCTGCTTCCGAGGGGCTCCGCGAGCCCCTCAGGAGAGCTCGCTAGTTCTTCTTGTTGCGCTGCTGGTAGGAGTAGGGTCGGCGCGCGGAACCAGCGGTTCCCGAAGCCGCACTCGAGCTCGAGCTTGGCGAAGGAGCCGAGCTCTCGACGCCCTCGCCATCGAGTGGCTTTTCGTGCGGCTTGGCGCCGTCCTTGAACTTGATGTCGTCGAGGGGATTCTCTGCGGCAAGCACTTGCTGCTGCTGATCCATGACTTCGCTGAGATTGTCGATCTTGTTGAAGTCGTCGAGGATGTCGTCGACGTTGGAGTAGCGCTCGGCTCGCGAGTCGCGCGTCATCAAATCGAAGATATCGTCGAGACCGGCGGGTAGCTTGGGCTCGATCTCCGAAGGCATCGGCGAGCGACGACCGGGCAGTTTGCGGGTCAAGAGCTCGTAGAAGATGATGCCGAGCGCGTAGATATCGGCCTGTGGGCCCGCGCTGCTCGGATCGATGAAGAGCTCCGGCGCCATGTACGCCACCGTACCCATGCCAACGTAGACTTGGCGAATCACCGATTGATCACGCTCGACGATGCGAGAAAAGCCAAAGTCGCTGACCTTCACGTTGCCGTAGGCATCGATGAGCATGTTCTCTGGCTTGAGACCGCGATGGTTGACGCGCTCGCGGTGCGCCGCCTGCAAGGCGTGCAAGGTCTGCAGCAAGTACTTGAGGGCAAGACCCACGGGAATCATCTCGGCGTCGGTGATGAGGCGCCGAACCGAGCCGTTCGGGCACAGCTCGCTCACGACGTAGGGAAACTCTTTTTCGAGGTTCACGTCGTGGATGGGCAGAATGTTTGGATGCGCCAGGTCGGCGTGGGCGCGCACGACGTCTGTAAAACGCCTGACAATCTCGGGGCGCTGCTCCTCGGCAAAGAAGCTGAAAAGCTCGCGAATCTCTTTGAGGGCCACCTGACGATTGAGAGGTACCTGACGGGCGCGATACACCGTACCCACACCGCCCGAGCCAATGGAGGCCAGTTTCTCGTAGCGTGAGTCGAGGACCTCCCCGTAGCTGCGGTTGGAATCGAATCGATCGTCGCGTGAGCTCTCGCCCATCGGCGGCCGGCGTGGTGGGCCCTTGCTGGCGCTGGCGCTGCTGCTGGCGCTACTGCCACCACCGCGACTGGCGCGGGCGTTCTTGAAGTGCGCCACGGCCTGCACGGTAAGCTCGGTCAGGCTGCCGCCGTTGACGACGTCCTCGCCCAACTCGGTGACTTCCAGTGACTCTTTTTTGCGGTCGTGCTTGAGGTACCCGGAGTCCTCGAGAAATGCCACGTACTCTGTGAATGGGATCGACACCGCCCCCTCGCAGACGCGACGAATGTCGTCATACGAGTTCTGGCGCCCGTACTTCGACTCGGCCATCACGTTGGCGAGAATAAAACGAGCCTCTTCACAGAGGACTTCTTTGGTTACCTTGGTCTTGCCCTCCACGCTGGCAATTTTAAGATTTGCGGGAACTTGGAGTCAAACAAAGCACCCAGCGATCTAGCCGGGGCGCGCAATGAGCATGGGCGGGAGCCCTTCGCGCTCGAGGCGTCTGACAAGGGGAAGGTCCGCTTCGAGGATCGCGTATTGGGCCAGTTCGCTTCGTGAAACCCAGGCCAAGTCCGCAACTTCGCAGCAGCTTGGCTCACCGGCCTCAATGCAGCAGACATAGATGAGCATGAGTAAGTCGAACTCCGGGTAGCGATGAAAGAGCACGTCCCAGACCGTGCCGACCCTTACCTGAACGCCGAGCTCTTCGAGCAGTTCACGACGCAGGGCCGCCTCGGGGCTCTCGCCCGTCTCGATCTTGCCGCCCGGAAATTCCCATTTGAGAGGCATAGCTTGCGTG
>JAHEAK010000649.1 GCA_024642805.1 Kofleriaceae bacterium
GCCACCAGCTACTACAGTGACAGCGATGGCGATGGCTACGGGGTCGGAAACGCGCTGGTGGCATGCAACGCGCCACTTGCGCATGCCACGCAGGCTGGCGATTGCGACGATGGCCAAGCCAGTGTCCATCCCGGTGAGAGTGAGATTTGCGATGGTCTCGACAACGATTGCGACGGCAACACCGACAGCGTCGGCGGAGGCGCGAGTCAGTGCAGCAGCTTCGCTGGTAGTTACACGGGCAGTTACGCCCTGCGCGCCCAGGAGAAGCTTGGCAACGCCGTCATCAACGACATGCCTTGCAATGGCACGGCGAGCATCACCATCAATCTAGCAGCAAGCCCCTCGGTGCAGGGCACCGTGAGCTGTCAAAGGGTTGGCGGACTCATCCTCTTTGATGCCAACCAGAGCGGCACGATCACCGGTGAGCTCGGTCTCGACGGCAGCGTGAGCGGAACCCTGGTGCACCGCTACAACAGCGACCTTGTGCGAAGCTACAACTTCAACGCCCAGCTCAGTGGCGACACTCTCAACATCGCCGGCACGGGTTCCCTCTTGCCGCATCCGATGTCGGCAGTGCCCTGGGAAGTGACCTACAACATGCAGACCAGCCGCTAGTCTTTGTGCGTCTTGAGCAGTCGCCTGTAGCTGAGATCGATTCGACTCTGCACCAGGGACACAAAACCGTCGAGGTCTTCGGCGTCACCCGCGGCGTCTTGCAAGTGCTTGCGGGTGTTCTTGAGCAGCGATTCACGCGCCTGGGCCAGCCAGCGCGTGACCGTCGCGCGATGCACCGAGTACGTGGTGGCAAGCTGCCCGAGAGTGACGCCGTCGAGAAGGTGCATCCGCAGCAGATTTCGCTCACGTGGCTCGAGCTGCTCGGCGGCGGCCTCGAAGGCGCGCTTGAAGTGCTGGCGGAGCTCTTGCTTGACGCTCTCAAGCTCGGGATCCACATCGATGGCAGGCAGTCGCAAGAGCTGATCGTCGGGATCGGGATGCTCGCGCCCGTGCTTTCGAGTGAGTGAGATGGCTGCTCGCACCGCCATGACTTTGACCAGCCCGTGCAAGCTGCCGCCGCCCGCGTACTCGTCAATTCGAGTGTTGCCCTGTGCGTCGGGAACCATCAACTTCTCCCGAATGCCCTGCATGACCTCGTCGACGTCGGCCGTGCTCAGGCGCATGTGGGCGATGGCAAGAGGTACGCCGGCAAGGTAGTGTTGTTCGAATGTTTGTAGGGCCTTTGGATCACTGCGTCCGCACGCGCAGGCCAAGTAGACCTCTGGCCAATTGAAGGCTCGGATCGCGGCTAGTGGATCCTCGCTCGTGGCGGCGCGCTTGCTGAGGTAGTGCAGGAAGTCCGCACTACTTATCTCGATCTCTGGCCACGCGCCGCGTGCCTCGCCCAACCACGTGGCAACGGCTTGCTCGAGCCCTGGCTCGTTGCGCAGACGTTCCGCTGCCTCGCTGCTCAGGTGCAGGGCAAGCTCTGCCGTCAAGCGAGTCGGGGCGCTCATTGCCTTGAAATGATACACGAAACAAAGGCGGTGCACGTAGAGTCGCGCAATCGCGGTATACGGGGGCATGCCCTGCTTGGCGGTGCTCGAGATTCACGATTTTGTGACAGGGCGTATGGACCTTGGCAGCGTCGCCCGTGTCGACGAGCACCTTGATGCGTGTGAAATCTGTCGCGAGATCGTTGCCAGCGCGAGCACCGCGCTTTCTGGGGACAGCGATAACCCGGGATCCAGTGCGCAATTCTTGATGCCTCCTGGCACGCTCCTGGATCGCTTCGCGATCGAAGAGGTCATTGGTCGCGGTGCGATGGGCGTGGTCTATGCAGCCCACGATCCGCGCCTGGACCGACGCGTAGCCCTCAAGCTGCTTCGGGCCGATCGCAGGTCGGGAATCAGCAGTAGCGAGCTGATTGCCGAGGCGCAATCGATGGCACAGCTGGCCCATCCCAACGTCGTGGCTGTCTATGACGTCGGCCCGGTAGCGGCCGGCGAAGATGAGTTCTATGTCGCCATGGAGCTGGTCGAAGGCGTCAATCTGCGCGACTGGATCGACGCCAAACGGCGACCATGGCTCGAGGTCGTCACGCTCATGAGCGCGGCCGGGCAGGGCCTGTGTGCCGCCCACGCCGCTGGCGTCTGTCATCGCGATGTCAAGCCAGACAACATCATCGTCGGCAACGATGGTCGCGCGCGCGTCACCGACTTTGGCTTGGCTCGTGCTCGCGGTGGAGACCTGCGCACCGACGACGTAGGGGAGTTGCAGGTCACCGTCACCGCTCTCTCGGGAACGCCCGCCTACATGGCTCCAGAATTGTTCTCAGGTGAGCCGGCCAGTCCTGCGAGTGATCAGTACAGCTTTTGTATCAGCCTCTTCGAGGCCCTCTATGGTGTGCGGCCCTTCCCGGCACACAGCTTGGACGAGCTGCTAGCGAGCGCTTCGCAAGGTCGAATCAGCTGGCCCAAACGCTCACAGGTGCCGCACAAGATCGAGCGCGTGCTACAGCGCGGACTGCAGCCACTTCCCGAGAATCGCTACCCGTCCATGGTCGAGCTCTTGGCTGCGCTTTCTTCGGCAACCAAGAGCAAAAAGCGACTCATCACGGTTGCAGCCCTCAGCGCGGCCAGCGCGGCTGCCGTGGCAAGCTTCGCCGCTATGAGCCTCGGCGCTCATCGCGAATCGGCGTGTCGGGACGCTACTGCCAACATCGATAGCGCCTGGAATCCTGCCGAGCGCGATGGCTTGGCGGCCGTGCTCAGCAAGAGCAGCAGCGAGCTGAGCGACAAGACACTGGCGGCTCTCGATCGCTTTGCCAGCAACTGGTCGTCAATGCGTCTTGATAGCTGCCGTGCCACCCACGAGCGCAGTGAGCAGAGTGCTGAGCTGCTCGACTTGCGCACGCGCTGTCTGGATCGACGACTCGGTGAGATGCTGGCTCTCAAAGAGCAACTGCGCACGGCTCCGGTGAGCGCGCTGGTCGACGCCCCTATGCGTGCCGATGCGCTCGGCGATTTGCACCTGTGCAGCAATCTCGACGCTCTGCGTGCGGCGGTGCCGCTACCTGAGGATCCAAAGGTTCGCGAGCAGATTAGCGGCATGCAGAGCGAAATGGATCGGGTAGCCGCCATGCTCGACACGAGCAAGGCGAGCGAGGCTATCGAGCAAGCCGAAGACCTGGTTGAGAGGGCACGTTCTCTCGCCTATGCGCCGCTCACCGGAGAAGCCCTGCAACTTCTGGGCGGGGCATGGCTTGATGCACAAGAGCTCGACAAGGCAGAGCTGGCTCTCGGGGAGGCCCTGCACATCGCGGCCAGTGCTGCCGATCATCGCCGGGTCGCCGATCTTTCGATCACGCGCGTGATGCTAGTTGGTATGCGCCAACAAAAGTTCGAAGCCGCCATCGCACTGGTCAGCGCCG
>JAHEAK010000650.1 GCA_024642805.1 Kofleriaceae bacterium
GACCACGTTGCGGTGGCGAATCTCCCAGGTGTCGATGCCGACCTTCTCGGCCAGCATGTCCATGCACGCGCTCATGGCAAAGTGCGCCTGGTTGGCACCGAAGCCGCGCATCGCGCCGCAGGGAGGGTTGTTGGTGTAGGTGGCGACGGCGTCAATGAAGACGTTGTCGCAGCGATAGGGGCCGCAGCCGTGGCCGGCGGCGCGCTCGAGCACCTTGGCGCCCACCGAGGCGTAGGCCCCGCTGTCGCCGAGCATGTCGGCCCAGACAGCGGTCAGATGGCCGTCCTTGTCGCAGCCGACCTTGTAGTCCATGCGCAAGGGGTGGCGCTTGGGGTGCACGCGAATGCTCTGCTCGCGAGTAAGAAGAACTCTCACTGGCCGACCCGTCATCTGGCAGAGCAGGGCGGCGTGCGGTTGCACGCTCATGTCCTCTTTGCCGCCAAAGGCGCCGCCGTTTGGCACAAGCTCCACCTGGAACTCCTCCTCGGCAACGCCGATGAAGGCCGCGCACTGGCGCCGGTCGTCGAAGATGCCCTGGCCCTGGGTGTAGAGCTTGATCTGGCCATTGTCCAGAGGCTCGGCGAAGGCGCACTCGGGCTCGAGAAAGAGATGCTCGATGCGCTGGGTGTGGAAGCGCCCTTCCACCACGTGCGCGCTGGCGGCAAAGGCCTTGTCGACCTCGCCGCGGCGAATCTTGGTGTGCGAGAGCCGGTTGGCGTGCACGGGATTGACTTGCGGCGCATCGGGCAGGATGGCCTTTTCCATGTCGGTGACCGCTTCGAGCACCTCGTACTCCACCTCGATGAGATCGCAGGCGGCGCGCGCCGTGTAGTCATCGACAGCGGCGACGGCGGCGATGAAGTCGCCGACACAGCGAACCTCTTCGCCTTCGGCCACAAAGCCTGGCCAGTCCTTTTGAATGAGTCCGTACCACCTATCGCCAGGCACTGACTTGGCGGTAGCGATGGCGACCACGCCTTCGAGAGCTTCCGCCTTGCTGATATCGACCTTGATGAGTTTGGCGCGGGGATGTTCGGAGAGCAGCACGGCGCCGTGCACCATATTCGGGCGGCTCATGTCGCCGGTGTAATCGCGGCGACCGAGAGTGAGGGCTTGCGCCTGGTAGCGGGTGAGGCGGCTGCCGACCTTGCCGTCGAGCTCGAGGACGACCTCGGCCTCGCCGCGCTTGACGCCGGCGTAGAGCTCAATGGCATCGACCACTTTGGTGTAACCGGTGCAGCGACACAGGTGCACGTCGATGGCCTTGGCAATCTCCTCGCGCGTCGGCTTGGGGTTCTTGCCGACGAGGTGATGAGCGCGCATGGCCAGGCCAGGGATGCAGAAGCCACACTGCAGACCGGCGCTGGCCGCGAAGCAATCGGCGATGAGCGCGGTCTCTTCGCTTGGCAAACCGTCCAGAGTGATGACCTCTTTGCCCTCGGCCTTCTCGGCTTTCATGGCGCAGGTGACAACCGCCTTGCCGCCGACCATCGCCAGGCAACACCCGCACTGGCCTTGCGGCGCGCAGCCGTCCTTGACCGAGGTGATGCCGCAGCGATTGCGCAGGGTGTCGAGGAGCGACTCGCCCTCGCGTGGCTCGACGTTGACGGATTTGCCGTTGAGATCAAATTGCATGCTGTATTGCCCCTTTGGGAGCCAGGGCCGAGCGGCGGCTCCGCGAGCAACATACATCGCAAGGGCGCGACCTGTCACCCGCCGCGTTGCCATAGATTGCAGAGGCTTAGCTTGGTGGCTCGCAACTTTGCCGATACCAGGTGTCAGCCTGTGTGCATGCCAGAAGCATCCCCCCCTGACGGGCAACGCTGCCACCCTCGACGGAGGCGGTTTTTTTGTTGGCTGGCGCCCTTCCGAGTCGCCTAAGGAGCCCGTGCACTCGAGCGTAGCCAAGATCCCGGTGAGTCCGGACCAAGCCGCCGCCGACGCGCTTTGCGATGGCGATTTCGACCATGCACTGACGATCCTGATGGCCCAGTACGGAGATGAGCTCTACCGGCACTGTCGGCAGGTGCTGCGCGACGCCGATCTGGCCGCCGACGTTCACCAAACCGTCTTCGTGCAGGCCTATCGCGACCTGTCTGACTTTGCGGGTCGCTCGAGCTTTCGCACCTGGCTGTACGCCATTGCCCGCCACCGCTGCCTGGATGCTCTCAAGATGCAGCGACGGAGGAGGCTGCGATTTGTTCTTAGCGCCGTGCTGCGAGAGGAGGCCGACCCAGGGCTGAGCAGTCGCGAGCAAATGGAGCAGCGCGCCCAGGCCCAGGCCATGGACCGCGCGCTTGGCGTGCTCAAACCCGAGGTGCGCATCGCCGTGCTGCTCCGGTATCGCGAGGAGATGAGTTTCGAGGACATGGCCAAGATTTGTGGCGCGCCCGCAGCCACCTTGCAGGCGCGCGTCGCCAGGGCGCTTCCCAAGTTGCGCAAGGCCTTCGAGAAAGAGGGAGGCATGCGATGAGTCACGAGCCTTCGAGCGGGGTCATCGAGACCATTGCCAACTCTGGTGAGGGCCTGCTGCCGCCCGCCACCTGGCAGCAAGCGGTGCGTCGTGAGATCAAGCGGCCGGTGGTCATCGTCGAGCGCCCGCGAGCGGCCTTCTATGCTCTCACGAGCCTATTGGCCATGAGCGCGGTGACGATTGCGCTTTTGTGGGCCGCCCGCATCGACCATCGCGCGACGGCCAAGCGCGACAAGCTGGCAATGCTCGACGCTCTCAAGGAACTCGAGGAGCAGATTAACCAGGCGCAACTCGATATCGACATGGCGCAGGCGCGCATGGACGAAGCCTTTCGACAACTCGAAGCCGCCAAAAGTGCAGAGGAGAAGGCCCTGGCCATCGCGTCACGCAAACAGGCCCAGATGCAGCTCATGGCCAGTCGCCAGCGCATGCAAGAACTCAGAGAGCAGGGGCTGCGCAAAGAGGCTCGACAGAAGAAAGCAAAGTCGAAGCGCCAAAAGGAGGCGATCAACAAATGCATCAACTCCTCCGACCCCCTCTGTGGCCTCTAGCGGTGCTACCGATGGCAACGGCTTTGTCCACCGACAAATCAACCGTGCACCAGCAGTTTGAGCACAGCTAGCGCGTGATTGCTGAATTGTTCAACAGCCTGCTAGGCGGTGTGGCCTCGAGCCGCCACCGCGAGATTGAGTTTCCATGTTGTGCGATCGTGGGCTGCGTCGCCTACCGTGCATGGCAGCAGCTCCAGAGTCATCCGTCCTTTTTGCCCTGCAGGAACTTCGCGAGAGCGAGCAAGAGCGAGCTCGCCAGCTCGAGCGCAGGCGCCGAGAGCAGTCAGCCCTGGCTCGGCGGCAAGCGGAGGCCGCACAAGAGCGCCGCCGGCAAGAACAGAAAAACACCGACGAGCTGGTTTTGTTGCGCGAGCAAGCGAGTCGAGACACGGCCGC
>JAHEAK010000078.1 GCA_024642805.1 Kofleriaceae bacterium
ACGAGCGGGCTGCTGCCGAGAGGCTTGCGGCCCGCACACGGCAGGCTGCCCTCAAGCAGGAGGAAGCTGCCCGCAAAGAAGCGGCAGAGCAGCGCGCGCCCGAGATCTATGATCTGGCAATGGAAGACATCGAGTTCACCGATGAATCCGCGACCGGTAGCCCTCAAGATGCTGACGATTTCGACTTGGACGACGCGGAGCTGCTTCGATAGCGGCGCTGCCAAGGCGACCTGGCCCACCGACCTAGCCCACCATCCTACAGACGCCCACTCTCGCGCTGACGCGGGGGTGTTGAACGACCACTCGCCCACACACGATGCGGGCGTGCGCTCCGCCATGCACGGGGCTTTAGCAAATGCTTGGCGCATAGCCCGCTGGCCCTCATACTAGAAGCTGGGGGGCTTGGGCTGTGTTTGCGTATCTCGGCATGGATCGAAGGAAACTGCGTCACGGAACGCGTGCCTTTGCCCGTGAAATCGACATCGGTGAAGCGCGCATCTTCGTCGATCACGGTTTTCAATGGGACGGCTCGCGCAACGTCTGGCTCACCCGCGCACGAGCGGCCTATGTCATGGGTTCGGGCCCTGTCTTCGAGCTAAAGCCGCGGGCGCTCCTGGCGCGCGTGACCGGCATCTTTGGCGGTACACCCTCAGGCGATCCGTGCTTCGATGATTTCTTCTCCGTGCGCACTGCCTTCCCCGAGGAGACCTACCAGGCCCTGACCACTCGCTCTCGCTCCTTGCTCGCTGGCTCTTTCGAGGACGCGCGCTTGATAAGCGATGGTCGCATGGTTGCGCTCTGGCGCGAGGCTGACTTTGGGCTGCAGGCGGATGCCAATGCCGCCGTCGAGGTGGTCGCCGAAATCGTGCAACAAGAAGGCAAAGTGCTGCGCGCCTTGAGAAGACTGCCCGGAAGTAGAGCCGTTGCGGCAAGCGGCCCCTGGCATGATCGAACGGTGCCTGGCGTGGTGTTGGAAACTCCCAGCCCTGTGCACCTGGCACCGCGCCCAAGTCCGCGCGGGCCCGTGATGAGCGCGCGCGCCGAGTGCGGTCGCTCGGTCCGCAGCTTTCGAATTCACGTCGACGACAGTGGGACCGTTCGAGGACAAGCCCACCGACTGCCTCCGCATGCCCGCTTCATGAGCGACGGTGCCGACGGAGTCGGTGCCTGCGATATCGAGTGCGACGGCCGAAGCATCGTCCTGACCTGGCGGCGCCTGTCCCTCGCCCGTGAACGACTCCTCAACGGTGCCCGCCTGGTGGGCTGGCTCAGTCAGCCAACTGCTCCCTATCGCTGATGCGCAAGCGCCGAGCTCGCGATCGCCCAGCTCGCAAGCGCAGAGCTCGCGATCACGCGTATCCACGGCTCGCGGCTAGACGATGAGTTCGGCGAGCGGGCCTGCGCGGTAGGTATGCTCCATGGCTCCATACTCGGTATCACTCTCGCCGAGGGCGTTCATGAAGGTGATGTACAGGTTGTTGGTCGCGGCATCCGTGCTGTAGTTGAGAGTATTCGGATCGGCCTGCCAGGCCGTATTGTAGTTCACGTAGTGGCCCTGCTTGAGGTAGCCGCCGGCACTACCAGCATAGAGGACCAGCGAGTCACGGGCACCGTGTTGCTCGCCACGAGAGAACTCGCTGGTGTAGTAGACGATGCTGTTGTCGAGCATGGTCTTGTCACCCTCGATGAAGTTTGCATCATCGAGGCCATCGAGCAGCTGCTTCATGAGCCCGATGCGCCACTGGCGGTTCTCTTTCATCTCGAGGGCCCAGGCGTCGAAGAGGGCCGCGTCTACCCCCGTAGGTCCGACGGTTCGAGCCATGTGGTGCAAGGAGTGACCAATATCGAAGGCCGACTCGACTTGCAATCCAGACGGAGCCCAGGGAGCCAGAATGTCAGCGATCTCGAGATTGGCCACGTTCACGACCCCACAGCGCAGAGCCGCCAAGATGATCTCGACGTGCAAGTTGCCAACGACATCTCCCGGTGAAGAGGTTCCGGGAGGTCTATCCGGCACGAGGCATTGTGCGGTCGGTTCGATGCCGGCGAGCGCTGTCTCGATCGAGCGAATGTGATCGAGGTGAGCCTCGACGATCTGTTTGTCCTTTGCTCCCAAACGCGACTTGATCGATGGATAGCCGCCGATCACACCATCGAGGACACTCTTGCGCATGGCGCGCGCCTTGAGCGCCGCGGGGTTGGGCGTTCCGTCGCTGTTGACGCCGGCAAAGATGGAATCAAAGGCGGCCTGCGGATCCGACTCGCCCGACTGGGGTTGGGCGGAGCCCGCAAAGTAGGGAGTACCGTAGTTGTGACCATCGATCATCAGGTGCAAGGGGCTGGCGAGACCGCCAAGGCGCGCGGCCAGGCGTTGTGCCAGCACGAAGTCGATCGACGGTGCTAGCGAAGTGATCGGATCGGAGGTATCGGGATCGCTCGAGATCTTGCCAGCGGTCAGAATCGAATTGTTGCAGTGGCCATGACCGCCGCCGTAGGTGCCCTGATCGAGACCACACTTATTGTCGATGCCACGCACAACGGAGAGCTTGGCCATGTGCGGCGCAAGCGGTTCGTGGATCGCACCAAGACCGGTGAGCACCCCCGCTGTGCTCTGTGGCGGACTCCACCAGTCGGCACCAGAAGAACTCTCATTCGAGCCGAGATAGGAGTTGCCGTTGGACATGTTGTAGATGGTGCCGCCGTGGCTAAACACCGAGACAAATCGCCGACCCGCCCCCACTCCGCCGGCTGCCCACGACCTGCCATGTGTGTACTCTAGAAGGGGCAGAGCCAAAATCGCACCGCCCATGCCTTTGAGGAATGCCCGCCGGCTGCTGTGTTTCTTCATTGGTTCGTCCCCGCATTGATGAAGCGGAAGCCGTCGCTTGCGACGATGGCGAGCAGTAAGCTCTTGAGCTCGGGTTGGGCCTGCACCTGGGCTCGAATGGCATCCATGGCACACAGGTCCAGATCACTTGGTACCCGTTTAAGTGCGTGCTGAAACCACAGCTCGGTTAGACAGGCGCTCGCCTGCTCGCTGGCTCCCAGAGCCGAGCTCAGCTCGATGGCGTTTGCTACCGGTCCGTCCATATTGCCAGAGAGGACCAGCTCACCACTGGGATCGATCGGCAGCCCCGAGTCGGCTTCCACGGTGTGGAAGCGGCCAAGCGCATCGTAGTTTTCGAAGGCGAAGCCGATGTTGTTGATGTTCTGGTGACAGGCCTGACATTCCTGGCCCTGGGTGCGTATCTCGACAAGCTCGCGAACCGTCTGCGGGCCGTCGCTTGGCTCAATGGGCCGATCATCGACGTTGGGCGGCGGCGGCGGCTGGTTGTAGCAGAGCACCTGCCGAAGCACCTGTACGCCCCGATAGACAGGAGACTGCACCTTGGCGTTGGAGAAGACGGTCAGGAACGCGGCCCGAGTCAGGAT
Source organism: Kofleriaceae bacterium (assembly GCA_024642805.1). Taxonomy (GTDB): domain Bacteria; phylum Myxococcota_A; class Polyangia; order Haliangiales; family Haliangiaceae; genus NORP324. The sequence goes on from JAHEAK010000078.1 coordinate 3,433, forward strand.
GCCAGCTCGCTCGTCGGAATTGAGTTCCACCCACTGCCAATCATCGTCAGTGGTGGGCCCAACAACGCCATAGAGCTCGGCAAGGGATCCGTTGACATAGGCGGAGGTACTGTTGAAAAGGTCATCGATGCTTCCGCCTTCGAAGAAGATCTTGTTGATGAAGGCATCATATTCGGTGCGCATGGCCAGGCGCAGCGCGCTCGACATCTCAGGATAGAGAAGCGCGTCCTTGCTCACCTCGTCCAAGCCCCTGTGCACGAGACCGCCGTTGATCTGCAACCACTCCTCTCCAAAGTCGCGGACCATGGCCTCGGCTTTGGGGCTCTGCAACATGCGTTCTGCGTGCTCGAGCACGCCTTGGCTGCTGAGCAAGCTGCCATCGCTGGCGGCCACTAGCAGGGCCTCGTCTGGCAGGCTGTCCCACAAGAAGTACGACATGCGCTCGGCCATTTCATAGCCCGTCAGTTGCAAGACACCTGAAGCGGCCTGATCGGAAGCCTCGCCCACTGGCGCCAGATAGAGAAACTCAGGAGAGCCCAACACAGTGGCTGTCAGAATTTGAATGCTCTCGTCGAAGCTAAATTCGGTCTGCGCTTGCAGGAAGCGATCGCGCAGCCAGACTCGCTCCTCGTCGAGCAAGGGCCTGCGAAAAGCGCGACTGGCAAAGGACTCGATGAAGTCGTCCGCGCAGGCCTGGTTCTTTGTAGCGCAGGCCGGAAGGGTCTCCATGAGCGTCACGCCCCTGGTGGCCAGGGCATTGGAGGCATCGTCGAACTTGCGAGCAGCCAACGCTGAAATGATTTCCGATTTGTCCTCGCCTAGGGGCAGGTTGATGGAATCGTCTGCGAAGAGTTCTCGAACCGTGTTGAGGTATTGCGCCGGCGTTAAGCGACGAATCCGCGACTCGCCAGTTACAGCTCCCTGGTCACACGAAGCAACGATATCCGGTCCACCCGATGGCGCTTGCACCGAGCCATTGCAGGCGAGGACTAGCGCCAGCATCACGCTCAGACTCGAACTTGCCAGGAGAGTCAAGGTGGTGCCGTAGCGCGATTCCGGGGCGAGCTTCCAGGAAGTCATCACTACCATGGTAGGCCAAGGCACGAGGGAATGTCATACGACAAGCGCCCACGCGCCGGCCCAGTACGAGGCTCGGCACCAGGCGCTGTTTGACCACTTGCCCACACAGCTCATCCAGTGGCGATTGCCAGGGCTAGAGCACCCGAGGGCGCTAACCGAAAATTGGAAGTGCGCGAGCGGTCCAAGTACTCCCAGACCGCCCGCGTTTAAAAGGCGCAGGAGTCTGCTTTGCAGGGGCCCGCGCTTGTTCGGTTGTCATGTCGATTCGCCGAGCAAAGCCAGCTACCAACACTGACCTATAGAGCAAGGACGAGGCCACATCGCGATCACCATGGATCGGTGGCTTAGCGGCGCGTAGCGGAGAGCCGAGTAGCCAGCAGCGGCAGTGATGACGACGACAGTGGTCACCATGTGCCAAAGCGGAGCACGTGCGCGGCGATGCGTGGCAGCCCCCCTTCACCACTAGCGCAAGCACATCGGCTGCGGATACCACGACGCACAAAAGACAAAACGCCAAGCTAGTGCCTGGCGTCGTGTCGAGGGAAGCGGCTTCGTTTGCAAGAAGCCGCGACCTTATACCTTATCAGCAAGCGAACTACACGCTACGGGCAGTCCACGCTTGGCAGGCTGGGCATGTTGGGAAAACGCTTGCTGCCTTCAGGGAAGCGATCGTCGCCACTTTGTTGCGCTACGTCGTCGAGGATGTGGCAAATGCGCTCTTGGCGGGCGCTGCGCAGGGCCGCTCGGGTATCCGAGGACAGCAAGCTCTGCATGTGCAGCTCGAGCTCAGAGCCGAGAGTATCGACATCACCGGGACAGTATCCAACCGTCGAACAGCGACCGCTTTCCAACGTTCCTGCTTCAGCAGCCGCTCGCAGAGCATCGCCACCGACCTTCGCGTCGGGCATCATGATGAGGGTTTCGGGAGCCGAACCAGCCAGCGGCTTGCCATTGACGCTCATGATCTGCTCGAAGATGTCAGACATGACCTGCGAGGCACGCGATGCGGTTCCAAAGTCGGGAGGGCTACTCTTAAAGCGATCGTTGGCGTCGCGCCAAAGGTCACAGCGGAAGTCGGAGAAGACAGGGTGTTGCCAGTCCAGGGCACGAACACGCAGCACCTGGTGAGGGGTAAGCACTTTGGTCGTGACCAACGAGGTTTCCATGGCGATGTCGGCATTGCCGCGAATCGGGATTTGGATGACAGGACCGTCGCCGCCAGGGGCACCGAGGCGAATCGAGTCGTTGTTGATCCAGTCCCAGGCCCAGTTGTCGGGGCGAATCTGCATGTACATGTTGCGCAGACCAGGATCGACCAAGGATGAGCCGAAGAGAGAGCCACTGTCGTGGTCCTCGCTCACGTAGTTGATCTGCTCGTTGCAGAAGACCGGGCGCAGCATGCCCATGATCTCGTCGAGGTTGGGAGCGTTGCGTCGGTCGCGAATGCGAGCGGCTGCGACCTTGGCGTGACCGCCGAACTTCACGATCTCCTCGAAGCGCGAGGCCGGAGCGCGATGAGCGACTGCCAACGCCTTGTAGTGCGGCTTCTCATCCATGCCCGCGGGCACGCTGAATTCGTGGGAAGGAAAGCCGGGCTCAGCATTCCAGTGCGTCCATGGACGATTGAGCTCGTTCATGATCGGTGTCATGCGCATGCCGGTCGGGCTGGTGTCGGCGGGCGTGAGGTGACAGCCCTCGCATCGCTTGGGACCCACATCCAACTGCACCCGCTGATCGTCCACGGGTTGGAAGGCGTAGAACATGTACTGGCGAGCGGTAGCGTCCCAGGCAAACATCTCGACATCGCGGACATCGACGTCGCCTGTCTCTTCATTTTGGAAGGAGGCTGCGATGAAAAAGTCGGAGGCTTTGGATGCGTCGTCGGAACAAGCGACAGAGATGAGTCGTGGAAAGGCCGAGCCGGTAATGAGATCGTCGGAGACGGTGAAGACAGCGACCGAATCCTCCGAACAGCCCATGACGCCAGCCACGCCCTTGAGCACCTGCTCGTAGTCGAGCTTCACCTGACCTGCCAGGGAGATGTCGAGGGTCTTGAGATAGGTGGCAATCGGATCGGCGCGTCCTTGCAGTTTGTCGAGGACGTCGCTGAAGCCGTCGCACTTGCCGCCGGTGCAGTCCTCAGTGCCATCAAGGCCTGGTGCGCAGGCGGTGAGCGAGAGGCTGAGGGCGGCAGAAAAGAGGGTGACACGAGTCAGCGAGGAGAAGCGGGGGGAGCTGGGCGTGGTCATAGTGAGGTCCAAAGGAGCACATCTCATGCCACTGGCTTGCCCAGCAAGGAGAGGTGAATCGGTCATCCGCCAGTGCGCCAGGATCACTTTCTGATCGGCCACTTCGGCGAGATCGTTTGTCGGGACGTCGATTTCGCAATGCCGAGCTGGTCACAAACGATCAGGGCTCGCAGGACCCCAGCACCGTCGCAAGCGGTTGTCAGTGGCGACTATTGCCGCCAGCTAGCGCTTCCGAGCCGATCCCCTAAGCCATTGGAACATAACGCTATCCAGGGCTCGTCAGTGAACGATCTTTGGGTTCAGATCATGCAAGAAGAATTGAGCGCAATGACCATGCATCCGCACCGCTACCCGCTCTCAAACCGACGAGCTCGCCTTGGCCTTGGCGGCGTCGCCTTGTGGCTGCTCGCGTCGACGACCCTTGCCTGCGGAAGCACTGAGCCCGACAGCTCCAACGAGTGCACCGACCTCTTCAAGTGCGACGTGCCGACCCAACCCGATCAAGAGCTATGCGTCGCTCGTCGCAGCGATGCCTTCAATCAAAACCAAGTGGCTTTCCAACCCGACTTCCTGCGCTGGTCCTGTGCGGATGTAAATGGCGTCACCAACTCTGATCGCGGCCAAGAGTACTGTGAGTACTTCGCAATGGTTCAGCTGCCTGCCAACAGCGAGGCCGAGCCAGCGCCAGAGGTGGCCATCCTCGGTCGCAACCTCGGTGAGGACTATAGCTACGGCACAACCGAAGAGAAGCTCGAGATTAGCTACGAGCAGCTCGTCGCCCTCGAGCAAGACGAAGCCGCCGTCGTCGGTCAATGCATCTTCAGCTCGTGGAACAGCGACATTCCCGGCCCTATCGCCGCTTGCGCTGGCGATGGCGCCAACTGCCCATCGGTGCTCGGCGTTCCTGTCGACGACAACATCTATCGCATGAAGTTCTACGTCAACTCCGCCGAGGCGGCCCAACTCTTGGTCCAGGACTGCAGTGTCTTGCCTCCAGGCGGCGATCTCGAAAACGCCAAGGATCCCCTCAACGACGACTTCTACCGCGCCTGCATGCTCAATGGCGAAATCAATCAGACTTCCTATCGCAAGTCCGACACCACGGTGTGCGCGGCATCGGCGCGCATGACCGAGTGCGGCTGTACCGCTGTTGATCCGGATCTCAATGTCGGCGAGTACATCTCTCCTTGGGATCGCATGGGGTTCCCTCTTGGAACCTGGTCCAGCCCAAGCGCCCTGCCCGCTGGTTGTCGCTTCATCGATGATGGTGCAGGTAGCCAGACCCTGGTGAGCTGCGACTTGAGCGCCGCCGACGTCATCATGGGTGCCTTCGATCTCAAAGGACTGTGCATGCAAAAGTATGCCGACAACATCGTCGTCCACGTTCCACTGCCACCCGCCGAGGCGCTGCGCTGCGATCCACAAGCCTCTCAGAGCCCCTACGCGAGCAGCTGTAGCGCTACGCCCTGGGTGCTCGAGGATCATTACTAGGGCGCACGACTGAGATGATGAGATGAAAGGGCTCGCTCTCGCTTTGCTTCTGGCAGCGGCCTGCACGTCTCCAAATGACGACGTCAGCGATTGCAGTGAAGACCGATGCGAGGCCGCCCAGAGTCGAGACGATCTGCTCGATCAGGTATCCGGCTTCGGCGACCCCATCTCGGCCTTTCTTCGCGATGCGGTGCAAGAGGACGGCACGCTGGCTGGCAACTACGAGCAAGTGCTCGAAGGTGTCGGCACTCAGATCGGTTGTGAGCGAAACACGGAAAAGAGTTTCGTCGTGCTCTCCAACCAGGCCTTTCACGCCAAGACCATTTTCAATCGATGCGCCGATTCCCCTATCGATGCCAGTGAGTTCTTCCTCTTGCTGCCCACCCTCAACGAGGACCTGGACGTCGAGACCTCGCTCATCCACATGACAGCCTGGGATCAAGACGCCCAACGCTATCGCCGCTACGCGACCTTTCCCGGCGACGATGGCACGATGCACATCAACGTCGAGCCCAGCTTTTGTCTTGGCTGCCATGCGGGCCCGCGCCAGCTAGGTACCTGGCAGCCACTGATGAACGAGATGACCAATCCGTGGACGCAGTGGAACGCCGCGCCAGGCTTTGTCTCGCACGAATTCGACGATTACCTGGCCGAGGCCACCCAAGGGGGCGCCAACTACGCCGAGGTCAGCGCAGAGGGCTTGCTCGATTCCGCTTCCAACTTTGAGCCGATCATTCGAGCGGGCATCGATCGGGTGACCGGCGCGCGCGTTCAAAAACGCCACGACCCTGCAGACATCGACGAGGCGCTGCAGCTATTGCAACCACTCTTCTGCGACGAGATGGTCAACTACGTGTCGGAGATCCACGGCAGTGGCGAGATTCGATCCTCCGCCCTCATCGATGACAGTTTTCGCGAGCTCTTGAGCGCAATCGGAGAAGGCAGCGAGCTTGGCTTTCTCAGTGAGACCACCATGCAGATCGCGCCACAACAGGACAGCGAAAGCAATCTAACGCTAGTCGCTGTGCGGGGCGAGTCAGCTCTACGCGCCGAGCTCTCGCTGGTGACGCGCCAGGCGCTCTCGCCCTTGCAAGCCCTGCAGGTGCGCAGCCTCGACTGGACACATCCAGTGGCAAGCGACTTCCGTTGTGAGCTCTTTGACGCGGGCGCGGCACGCATTCGAGCAGGGGTACTCGACGGTGAAGTGAGCGCTCTAGGCGCCGATGCCACCAATCTCGAGCTTCTGCCCCTCTTGCTCTCCGAAGTCATGAGCCTTGAGCTCGATGGCGAGCCGCTATCCCTTCAGCCGGAGGGCAGCGTGTACCTCCTCGATGATGCCGACCTGGCTCCTGCCTCGGCCATGGCGTGGAAGGAGCTGGAGCTGAGCCCGGCCCAGTTGGCAACTCGACTGCAAAGCGCCATCGACGATGCCAGTCGAGATCAGTTGCAACGAGCTCGCGATGTGCGCGCCTGCCAGGTCGCTGCGCTCTTGCCGACGGCGCCGCTCATTCCCGACTTGCGCTGCGAGTAACCTGGGCCTGGCCTGCACGCGCGCGGCCTAGAGCACCGGCACGATCGTCATGACCAGCTTGTCTTTCTCTCCGTCCAGTGGCGAGAGAGAGAAGATGAGTTCGACGACTTTGTCCTTGCCAGACTTGAAGGTCAGAACCCGGCGCACGCTCTGCCGCGACTCGTTGACGCTCTTTAGATCGAGGGGCAAGTCGGGATGAATTCGAATGAAGCGCGGATCCAGAACGGTGAAGGTCGAGGGATCGCTGCTGTCCTTGTGAATGAAGTGCGCAAACGAGCCGTTGGAGATGTCGATGTCGCCGTTGACATCCACCACCGCCATCCCAAAGCCGCACTGCTCGAAGGCGAGCTTGGCCAGTTTCAGATTGGTGTTTTCGAACTCGCCGGTGCGCTGCAGCGCTGCTTTCTTGCTGCGACGACGACCGAAGCCGAGCATGTCCATTAGCGTCTTCATCTCGAAGAGGAAGGCGGCCATCGAGGCGTGGCGATTCTTGGGATCTTTTTCGAGCGCCTTCATGATGAGCGCTTCGAGACGCTCGTCGACTTCCTCGCCGAGCACTTCGGCCAGGGGCTTGGGCGCGTCCTTTAGGTGCTGGGTCATCACCTCTCGCAAACCGCCAAGGAAAGGCGGGCGCCCCGTCACCAGCTGATAGGCCAGGATGCCCAGGCTGTAGATGTCGGCGGCCTCACGCAGGGGCTCACCGCAGATGATCTCGGGCGCCATGTACGCGGGCGTGCCCTCGATGTGTTCATCGTCATTGGTGGCCTGATGCGAGCGCGCCAATCCAAAGTCGAGCAAGCACACGTTCCAGCGGCGCAGCTCGCTTCGACCGGCCCGGCGCAGCAGGATGTTGTCAGGCTTGATATCGCCGTGAACGATGCCTTCGCTGTGGATGTAGTGCAGAGCGTCAGCCATCTGCAAGATGACCTCGCAGGCCATGCGCAGAGGCAAGCGCTCCTTGTTGCGCAGGCGACGTGACATCGGCTCGCCGTCGACCAACTCCATGACCATGAAGACGCCGAGCTTGGGATCCTCGCCGAAGTCGACAATGGACACGATGTTGCGATGGCTCAGGCCACTGGCCAAACGCGCCTCTTGATAGAACTTGGCGCGAAAGCTCTGATCGGAGCTGAACGAATCGTGCATCTGCTTGAGCGCGAAGACCTTGCCGAGGTGCAAGTGCTTGACCTGGTGCACGCGTCCCATGCCACCAACGGCGATCGAATCTTCGATGACGTAGCGGTCGGCTATGGTCTGCCCTTGATTGACCGAAGGCCGTGCTGCGTCGGGGCGGCGCAGTGTGCCGTCTTTGAGTGAGCCGTGCGCCTTGGTGTCGACCTGCGAATGGCTCACCTCGCCCCCTTCACTCCGGCTCTTGGTGATCTCGACGAGCGTGTCGGCCCCGGCATCGGTGCCTTCGCCCAGGCCCGTCGATTGCCCGAGGGTCCGCGCTACCAGCGAAGCGGGCGCGACCGCTGTCTCGTCCTCAAAGCCCGCTCCGCCGCTTCTGGCTTTGCCGACCCGGGTGACTTCCATCGGCTCCAGATCGGTGACCGTGAACGACCAGTTGTGTTTGGCGTCTCGCCCGCCTGCGTCGTTCCCCCCCATCGCACTGGCATCATACCTAAGTTGCCGTGGAAGCACTACTGGACACCCGTAGCCAGCCGCTCAAGGCCTCTATGAGGTCCCCGGGAGCCCGATCTACCAGCTGCGCGTCCAGCAAAACGGAGACAAGGCAGGAAAAAGGCGCTTGCTACACGTGCAGCCGGCAGCTCAGCAAGGTGTGTGCGAGTGTCTGCTTAGGAGGGCATGCGCAGCGTGCAGCCGGAAAATTCCGAGATGAAGCCAGCGCCAAAGGCCAGCGAGGGCGTCTGAAATCCCGGGGCCACAGAGGCAACGCGCTCGGCGGCGCTCACCGAACAGATGGCCGTCAGGGTGTAGCCCTCGGGGACGGTGAGAGTCGCTTGCAGTGTCTTGCCACTGGCATTTTCGACCTGTCCCCATAGCTCGGTCTTACTTGCCGCACGCGTGTCGGCATCGGGCCCCTTGACCTTGGCGTCGACCATGGCAAGCAAGCGCTTGTGCACGAGCTTGGACGTGACGATAGGAGCCAGGTAGCGCATGGCTTTCATCTGTCGCACCCGCGACTTGTTGGCCCCGGTGAAGACGCGAATGTTGGGAATCCCCGTCGAGTAATAGGCCGTCGACACGTCGCCCCACGGAATGGTGACACAGCCGCGAGTCTTGTCGTGGAAGGTGATGCTCTTGCTCTCGTAGGCCAGGGGAACCTGCTCGATGCGGCCGTTCCTGCGCACGGCGCCGCCATCGCCAATATGCTCCAACATGGTCTTGGTGGTGCCTTTGCTCAGTTGCCCGCCGGAGAAGGCCAACTGCAGATCCGTGGCATCCGGCATCGCTGCGGCCAGGCTGGCTGCTAGACAATCGGAGGGCACCACGTCGAAGCCAACGCCTGGCAAGAGCACACAGCCCTTGGTCTTGGCCTCGGCATCGCGAGCGTGCAAGGCCTCGTAGACCTCGATCTCACCAGTGATGTCGAGGTAGTGAACCCCGCGCGAAAGACAGGCATCCACCGCGAGCGCGCTGGTGTGTACGAAGGGCCCGGCGGCCAGCAGCATGGCCTGCACACCGCCCAGGTTGTCTTTCATGTCAGCCAGATCGAAGACCCGAACCTCGAGATCGAGCTCCTTGCCAAGCGCCTCCAGCTCCTGGCGATTGCGACCTGCGAGGATTGGTTTCAGACCGCGTGTGCAAGCCTCCTGCGCAATGAGTCGGCCGGTATATCCATTGGCTCCGTAACACATCCATGTGGTCATGGGGCGATGCTAACAAGCAGATGCTCGCCTGCACATGCACGCCGACCGCTGATGCCATGGCCGAGACCATGCGTGGCCCGAGCGGCCGGCGGGAGCGACCGGCAAGAGCGACCGGCAAGAGCGGCCCGACATGAAGATCGAGCCCTCACAACTCGCGAGTCACTAGCCTGCTCTCGATGGCTGGCGCGACTACTCGTAGACCAGGCCCTGGGCGGCCTGCTCGAC
>JAHEAK010000651.1 GCA_024642805.1 Kofleriaceae bacterium
GGGGGCCGGCGGCAAGAGCCTTGCCCTCAGTGCCACCATGGAAAATCGCGGTCGACTGATGTCGAGCGATGTCGACGCCCGCAAGCTCAAAGAGCTGCGCAGACGCGCCAAACGAGCGGGCGCTGGCAATATTCAGGCGGTCGAGCTGACCGTCGAGAGCGGCGCTGCCTGGCCAAAGCCCTTCGAATCGATTCTCGAGAAAGCGGCGCGCGTACTGGTCGACGCGCCTTGCAGTGGCGTTGGGGCTCTGCGCCGCAACCCGGAAGCGCGCTGGCGTCTCAATCCTACTGACCTGGTGCGCTTTCCAAGTTTGCAGGCGGAGATCAGCCGCAAGGCCCTCGAGCTTGTAGCTCCAGGTGGTCGTCTCATCTACGCCACCTGCTCGCTCTTGCGCGCGGAGAACGAGGCCGTGGTCGAGGAACTTTTGGCCAGCCGACCCGATCTTGAAGTGATTAGTCCCATCGAAGTATGGGGCAGGGCGCGCGGTGAAGCACTGGTCGATGAGAGCGGGCGCTTCCTATGGACGGCGCCGCACAAACACGGCACCGACGGTTTCTTCGCTGCCGTTCTGCGTCGCAAAGCCTGAACACGCTCACCGAAGCTGGCGGGCGCCTAGCGACCGACGAAGCGCTCGAGTTCGTCGCTTGGGGCCTTGCGCCTGTGCATGGCCCGTTGGATGAGTTTTTCTAGCCGCTCACGAAACTCGGGAGTCGAGGGGCTGGCGGTGGTCACGGCTGTCGAGCCGAGGGCAACCAGTTGCTGCAAGGACTCGACCCCAAGCTCGTCGCTTACGATGACAAGGCTTGCGTGGGGCAGGCGCGCTCGGGCTTGTGAGGCGACATCGTAGCTGGCCGAGGCCGCACACAGGATCAAAAGGTCGACATCCTCTGCCACTTCGGAGAGCTCGTGCGTGACGCCAGCGTCGACCCCAAGCTCGCGACAGTCGTCTTGCACCGTGACGCTCAGGGACGTGTTGCCCAAGACCCAAACACGGGCCTGGGCTTCTTCTGCCTGTGCGTCGCTTGCGCTTGGCAGGCCTTCTCGCTGGTGGCGCTGCTCGCCAAGGCGCTTGGCGCCGAGAGCCTTTCGCACCAACGCAGGCAACTCGGCGATGTCTCCAAAGGGCTTTTTGACATACGCGTCGATACCAAGCTCGCTGGTCTCCAGGGCACTTTCCACGGTCGCGTAGCCGGTCATCATGATCACGCGGCAGGCGCTGTCGCGTTCACGAAGGCGTCGAATGAGTTCGGTGCCGTCCATGTCAGGCAGGTTCTTGTCGGCGAGGACGAGGTCGAAGGAGTACCTCTTGAGAAGGTAGAGGGCACGCTGCGCGTTGCCAACGGCGGCGAGCTCCCAGCCGTGCTCCTCGAGCGCCATCGTGATGGCTGTGAGCACGGAGGGTTCGTCATCGACGATGAGGATCGCAGGTTTCTGAGTCACTCTAGAAAGCATACCTGGCGGCAGGGGCCTCACAAAGTGCGATGCGCAGCATGCTGAGCACAGTGCTTTGCGCGCGATTGCACTCACTTTCTTGGAGCCCTCCTGGCGAGCAAGGTCACGAGCTCATGGAGCATGAGCACCGTTCGTTCTCTTGAACTGGTACCGTTGCGCGCCCATGGCAATACGTCTGGAAGTCATCGATGATGTAGAGGCCCTGTACAGCCTGGCCGGCGCCTGGCAGGCGCTCGCCGACCAAGCAGGCATCTCGCCGCTCTTTCGCGGGCCGCGCTGGCTCCTCTCGTGGTTCCGCGCCTATCAACGGCAGCTGGGAGCCGAGCTGTGCACGCTGGCGGTCTTCGATGGCGACGCGCTGGTCGGTCTGGCTCCTCTGTACAAGCGACAGGCGCGTCGTTCTTCAGGCAGAAAGTTGGAAGAGGTTCGACTGATGGGCGATGCCGGGCCACGGCCGCCCGCCCTTGGCCTGCTCGCTGCGCCTGGCTACGAGGAGAGCGTGGGAGTTGCACTTGCAGATCATCTGAGTGCCAAGTCCTCGGAGTGGGATGTCATCGAGCTGATGCCCCTGGAAGATCCATCGCCGACTCGAGCGCACATGGTCAACCGCCTGAGCAGTCTTGGTCGTCCCATCGACTCGAGCAGCGCCGGCGGTAGTCAACGACTGGAGCTGAACGCGGCCGGTTGGGAGAACGAGCCAAGCGTGCAAGACAAGCGCGCCACTGCCTATCAGTGCGACGCCGACGCGCTTCGCAAAGGGCTGGCGGTGCTGCGCCGCCTGTCTCGGCTCGAGTGGGCCAATCGCGACGAAGCCAGTCCCTACACCGATAGACAGGCCACGCATCTCTTCGAAGATCTAGTTTTACCTCTTGGCCTTGAAGGGCGCGCGCGGCTCGGGCGACTCGACGATCAAGACGGGCAGGCGGTTGCGGCGGCCCTGGTCGTCGACGATGACAAACGCGCCGTGGTGCTGGCGATGGCTGTGGATCCCGAATGCATGGCCATGGCACCTCGGCTCTTGGCCGCGGAAGCGCAAGCGGCTCGCGAGCGCGGCATCCAGTCGATGGACCTCAACTCCATCTCTGCCGATTACGAGCTGCCAAAGATTCCGTGCACGCAAGGTCGCGCGACTCATCTCACCGTCTATGGCACCTCGTCCTCCGCCGCGCTGGCGCGCACCTACGGCAAGGTTCGACGGCGTGTGGCCGCTGCCAAGGACGCTCCGGGCGCGGCGGCCGCTGGTGCACGGGCTGCCTGGTCACGGATCCGCACCGCGGCTTCTCACGTCGCGGGTGTCGATCGCATGCACTTGTATCGCGGCGAGCTTTGGACGCGCGGCATCGTGAGTGCCGCCGGTCTAGAGATGCAGATGTTTAGCGAAGCCGACTACGAAGGTCTCGACAGCGGAGAGCGCGAGCAGCTGATGGAGGGCCTGGAAATCGACGAACTACGGCTCAGGCAAAACTGGCAGCGCGGCGACATTTCCGTGCTGGCGCGCTTCAATGGCCGTCCCGCTGGCATCGTCTGGTGCGCGTGCCAACGAGTTCACGTGCCAGAGCTTGAGCGCTATCTCGAAGTCGGACCGGGGGAAGCCTACATTCACGACCTCTTCGTCGCCCCGCGCGCACGTGGTCGCTCGCTGGCTCCTTCTATTCTGGAGTTTCTGGCCACGGAGTTGCGCCAGCGCGACATCTACAAGAGCTGGGCCCTGATCGGCAGCAGCAACATCGCTTCCGTGCGCGCCTTCGAGAAAGCTGCCTATGCGGCCGTGGCGGACGTCGTGCACGCCCACATTGGCGGCGTCGACAGACTGGTGCTCAGACCGCCAGATGTGGAAGCCAAGAAGCTGCTGGGCCTGTAGACTCCTGAAGAAGCGCCCCGTGCCCCAGCCATCGAGATTGCAATGACCGCTACCGATCGAATTACCCTCGTCGTCCTCAATGAAAACGGCAGTCGTGAAAAGTT